>DOCS01000068.1 GCA_003503355.1 Opitutia bacterium | reverse complement strand
CTGTTTCAGCAGCTTCTTATACACAGCCAAGGCCACATCACTCTCGCCGTGCTGATTGAGGAAATCGGCGATTTGTTGAACCAGCACGACTTCATCGGCGGCAAAGACGTTTATATAGCGAATGATTTTCAACGCTTCGACCGCTTGCTGCTCGGCCCCCTCTGCCGCGTAAAGTTCCGCCAGCGCATAGGCGAGCGCCAATGTCGGCTGCTCGACGAACTGCGCACGGGCAAAGGCCAGAGCTGCGTCGTGCTGACCGTCGGCTTTCAGACGATTGATCTGCCGAAGATTCACGTAAGTACTGTAGGGCTCATTCATCCCACCCCCCAACTGCGCATCGAGGCCGACCTTAAAGGGACGGTACAGCGGATCGCCGATCGCCACCCCCTGCCAACTTAAAGTAGGCTGACTATACATCACCGCTTCGCCAAAGGTGCGCCCCTTCAACAGCGCATCGAGCAACAAGTGCGGATGGTGAGTGTACTCCAAATACGGCTCATAGACATTGCCCACCGTGGCACAATAGCCCTGCGCCACAAAAGCGCCCAACCACGCCTGACTGGTCGAACGCACGGTGGTCGCGGAAAAACTGTGCAAGTGAAAGGCGATCGCCCCAGGCGGCACTGACCAACGCGCCTCTCGCCATGGCCCATAGGCATTCTGCCGGTACCAGCCCATATAAATTGCCGGCGCATCGTAACGGTCACGATGATCCATCGCCCGTTTCGTCTTCTCGATATCTGTATCGAAGTAAGCCCTTACGGCGAGCTCCCGCGCGGCATTGATCCACTCATTCCCCTGCGCATGCGGTCCGCCGACGTCAAAGTACGCGCGCCCCATCAGACCCTTTTGCTCCGCCTCCAGAGAGCGAGCAACCAACCGCTTAACAGCTTCCACCGAAGGGCCATCGAGACGACTCACCCGAATCACCCGCTTCGCATCCAGACCGGCCGGTGTTAATTGCTGAAACAGTGGATTCGGCACAAACGCAGTCATCGACAGATTAGACGGTGCAGCCAGCAGCGCCAACTCGCTATCCACCGAGCCGCGGTTCACTTGAAATTGCTTCGGCAACTTCTCAAGATCAGCCCCCAGTGCGGTGCCATCGTTGGCAATGCGCAACGGCACGCCCCGGGTCGTGACCAAATAACTGATATGATGCGTCGCAACCGAAACACGTTCGCGGCCAACCACATCCCGCCCTCTGGCTTTGACCGCCTTCATCCAACCTTTCTGAATCAGGGCATTTAACAGTGGATTATAAATCGTATCCACAAACTCGCGCACCGTGACCGTCTCGGCCTTCGACATCTTCAGCGCTATGATGTTCACCTCGGGAATCCCCCGCTGTTGCGCGTAGTACTTCGCAATCTCAACCGAGCCACGATCGTTAGCATTCGCCAGCACCACCACACGGTCGGCCTCAGCGACGGCCTGGCTGACGACAGGCCACATCAGCGACACCACCAGGCAAAGGACCGAAAGAATATTTTGTTTCAAAAGCATTTTATTGGATACGTTGAAGCCGCTCTCGGTACGCCACAATACCTTCAAACAGAGCTTGAGCAAGTGTTTGGCGAAACGCTGGCAAGCGCAGTTTTTTGGCAGTGGCCGCATGCGACATAAAGCCCAATTCCGTTAGAACCCCCGGGCAACGGAGGCTCTTCAGCACCGCCCAGCGTGCACGTTTCATACCGCGATCCGGACCGCCCAGTCGCTGCACCAAGGCCCGTTCGAGATGATAGGTAATCAACGCATTCCACGGGTCCTGTTCATTTCCCTGATAACGGATCGCGTCTTTACCAGTGGGACGACGGTACTTGGACGAAGCCTGAAATTGAGGCGTCAATGCATAGGACTCAAAACCAGACGCCGCGGTCGAGGCCGCAGCATTGAAGTGCAAGCTCACAAACAAATCCGCCTTCGCGCGATTCGCGACTTTCGGGCGCTGCCCCAGCGGAATGTACACATCGCTATCGCGCGTCATCACCACCTCAAAGTCCGCCCCTTCCAACAGATTTTTCAAGCGCCGGGCGACATCCAACGCCAGGTCTTTCTCCATAATTCCGTAGGCATGGTTGCAGGCACCACTGTCCTTGCCACCGTGCCCCGCATCGATCACAATGCGCCGCACATCGGGACGTGATTCGAATACCTGCGGCGTCAGGATCGGCTTCAGCACATGCTGATAATCCGCTTGTGCGATGAAAAGCTGCCCCTTCGATTCAACCGTCGGAAAGCCCAAATAGATCGGCAGGCAATTAATCTGCAACATACGGCTTTGCTTGCCCAAATCGATGGTGGTCCACTGACTCCGCAACCGAAATGTTTTATGCCCCTGCAGCCAGTACGCCTGCATACCAAAACGTTGACCGACACTCAACAGATCCACGTACGCTTTACCCGCGACTTGAATTTGACGCGCCGACAAAGATGCAGGCATAAAAAAGCTTAGCGCCGCAAACAGCGCTAAGCTTTGAAAAATTATACCAAACGCGGATCGGCCGACCTTAACTGGAAGGACTCCGCCTCGCATTAAACTTAAGATTCGCCTTCTTCGGCGCCCTCGTCGGTCTCTTCGACTTCTTCGATTTCGCTATCATCACGATCATCGTACTCATGATCAGCTTGGTTAAACTTAAGCACACGTTTGCCCTCGGGCAATGGCGACAAGATCAACGCGACCTGACGACCGACCAAGCGAGGCTCGGAATCAGCAGTGGCAATCCCAGCGAG
>DOCS01000096.1 GCA_003503355.1 Opitutia bacterium | reverse complement strand
CACTCTTGTGCCGCGTCGGTCGCCATTGTCTTGGGGTTGGTATCGATGGAGGAGTGTTTATTCTCCGATTGTACCAATGCTTTCACATTTAGCAGGTTCGAGGATCTCGTTGCTGTCCCTCATGTATAATGGGGGACGTATAAAAAAGAACCCTGCAGGCCGCCGCCTGTGGGGACCGCCTGCAATGGTAGGCTGAGCTGCGCGTGGTCGTCAGCAGTTGTCCGCTCACGGCGGCTAGTTCTCGGAGTCGCAGATGCCTAGGTAATGGCGCACTTCGGGGAACTCGTTGAGTTCCGCAAGGAATTCATCTACGGAGAAATCGGCGACGATGAAGTCCTCATATTCAAAGGTCGGTGCCTTGGTTTGGCCACTGATCGAGACCATGGCATCCATGTCCTTCGAGTTGTCCGAGACGTCTCGGATGTCGAGATCCACCCCTTGGGTGTTGAAGAATGAGAGCGCTTCACGGCACCAGGGGCAGCCGGTTTTTACGTACAGAATAGGCTTATTTATAGGACTCATAATTAACTTATAAAGTAACCTTCAAGCGCGTGCTGACAATGTAAATTGCGCATTTTGTTTACTTTGAGGGATCGGCAGGGCGGTGGTCTCCGGTCTGTGTCTCGACGCAGGATTCGCTGGTCGGACCGTTTGCCATGTCGACCTATTGGAGGCGAGGGGGCTTGCTTTGCCTGGCCCGCGTTTGGGGAAGAAGATGTGTCGGCTCGCTTCTTTTCGTTGCAATTCGGAGTCGGGCGAATTTACTGCTGCTTTTCTATGAAAATTCTAGTAGCAGACCGTATTTCTCCCATTGGTGTTGAGTTGTTTAAAGCTGAAGCAGGCTTTGAAGTCATTGAAGCCTATGGATCGACTCCCGAGCAACTCCTTGAACTTGTCAAGGACGTCGATGCTATCGCATTGCGCTCCGACACACGTGTGACGGCCGATGTAGTCGCGGCTGCTCCAAAGCTTAAAGTTGTCGGTCGTGCCGGTGTCGGTGTGGATAATATCGATATCGAGGCCGCAACCGAGGGTGGTGTGATCGTGATGAACACTCCGACCGGCAATACGCTGGCTACCGCGGAGCTCACTTTTACGCACATGCTCTGCGGCACACGTCCGATTGTGCAGGCCTGCGCCGGCATGCGCGAAGGTCGCTGGGATCGTAAGAAATTTACCGGCTCCGAGTTGAGCGAAAAGACGCTCGGTATTCTTGGCATGGGCCGCATCGGCGCGGAGGTTACCAAGCGTGCGCAGGCGTTCAACATGACCGTGCTTGCGTATGATCCGTATTTGACCGAGTCGCGCGCCAAGGCGCTCGGTGTGACGCTGTCGACACTTGATGAAGTGATTGAGCATGCAGACTATATTACGGTCCACATGCCGTTGACCAAGGATACCAAGCACATGCTCAACGCCGATGCGTTTAGCCGCATGAAAGATGGTGTTCGCGTATTCAATTGTGCACGTGGTGGCATCATCGATGAAGCCGCGTTGATCGAAGCGCTGGAGTCTGGCAAAGTCGCCGCCGCCGGTCTGGATGTGTACGAAGACGAGCCGCCGGCGGAAGACAGTCCGCTGCGTCAAATCAAGAATCTTGTCCTGACTCCACACCTCGGTGCCTCCACACAGGAAGCGCAGGAGAATGTCGGCATCGACGTGGCCAAGCAGATGATCGAAGCCCTCAAAGGCGAGATGGTGCGCAATGCCCTCAATATGCCATCGCTCGATCCGCAGGCACTGAAGCAAATCGCTCCTTACATGACGCTTGGCGAAAAGCTCGGTACATTCTCTCAGCAGCTCGCTCCTGAAGGTGTCGAGAAGATCACAATCCGCTATTTCGGTAAGATCACAGAGCTCGATACATTGCCGCTCACGTATGCGATTCAGCGCGGTTACTTGCGCGAAATTTCCGAGAATGTGAACGACGTCAATGCGCCTAAGAAGATCGAGCACCTTGGCATCGAGACCGAGCAGGTGAAGACCAACACGCACGCCGAGTTTACTGAGCTGGTCGAGGTTGAAGTCACTTGCAAGGGCGGCAAGATCCGTACGATCGGCGGCACGTTGATGGGCAAAAACCAGACCCCGCGCATCGTCACGATTGACGGGCATGGCGTCGAGGTTAGCACTGACGCGACCTTGCTGGTACTGAAGAACAAGGACGTTCCCGGCATTGTCGGCTTTATCGGTGTCACACTGGGTGAAGACCAAGTCAACATCGCCAACATGTCGCTCAGCCGCGACCAAGGCGAAGGTTTTGCAGTCAGCGTCTTCGAGCTCGATAGCGCGCCTTCCGAGACGGCCGCCAAGAAGATCACAGAGCACGCAGCGATTGATAAATATCGTGTGATCAAGCTCTAGTTATCCGTTTATTTTAGCCCCCGAAACAGCCTTGCGGCTGGTTCGGGGGCTTTTTTGTGCCTAGTCTCAATTTAGTTGGGGGCTGCAAAAATAGCGGCTCGATCTATGCAGGCTTTTGCGTTTGGCTGTAAAGACTCAGTTATGATTGCTCATTCTTCCATTGTCACAGTGACGCTCAACCCTGCGATTGATTTCACCGTATTTGTCGATCGCCTCGTGCCGGGCACGGTGCATCGGGTCAGCGGTTCACAGCATCAAGCGGGTGGCAAGGGGGTGAATGTCGGCACCATGTTGGCGCTGGGCGGTGCGTCGGTGGTGGTCTCCGGATTCGTGGGGGCGGCCAATGCTTCGATTTTTGAGCGACACTTTGACGCGCACGGACTGTGCGATGCCTTTATCCGCGTGCCCGGTGAAACCCGCACCGGGATCAAAGTGGTGGATGCGCAGCGCCGCGATACGACCGATTTCAATCTGCCTGGACCTGCCCCGAGTGCTGCGCAGCGCGAGGCCTTGGTGGAGCGGTTGCTCGCGCTGGCGGAGCCGGGGCGTTGGTTTGTGATTGCGGGGAGCTTACCTGCCGGAGTCGAGCCTGTCTTTGTTGCCGAGCTGATTCAACGCCTGCGCGCCGCCGGAGCTAAAGTGGCGATTGATTCGAGCGGTGCGGCGCTGGCTGCGGCGCTCCAGGCGGGCGTCGATTTAGCCAAGCCGAACCAGTGCGAGCTGGCGGAATGGTTGGGCTCCGAATTGCAGGATTTGGATGCGATCTTGTGTGCCGCACGGCAACTGCAGCGTGAGCGCGTGCCGCGGTTGATCGTGTCACTTGGCGCAGAGGGGGCGTTGTTTCTCTCCGCAGATCGCGAGCTGCGCGCCCAAGCGCCGAAGGTTCAGGTGGTCAGCACTGTGGGTGCTGGCGACGCTATGTTGGCCGGCTATTTGCAAGGGATGCGGCTCGGTGAGTCGCCAGAGGGCTGTGCACGGCTAGCGACCGTCTATGCCTGGAGCCGGTTGGAGTCGTTGCTGTCGGAATTGCCGCCGCCCGCAGAATTGGGCCAGCGTTTGCAGCAAGTGAGCGTCACTCCGATCTGCGGGTGAGCGGAGGCGGCACA
>DOCS01000006.1:6280-6405 GCA_003503355.1 Opitutia bacterium | reverse complement strand
CAAGCCTCAGAACCAGAATCTTTGTGCCTTTGCGCCTTTGTGAGAGCTAAACGCGGCGGTCTAGCGCTGCTAGCTTGGGACGCCGCACTGCCATGAATACAGCGGATGCAGCTCGCCCATCCCGC
>DOCS01000006.1:2588-6194 GCA_003503355.1 Opitutia bacterium | reverse complement strand
TTGGGACGCCGCGCTGCCAGGAATACGCGGATGCCACCCGCCCTAATACTTCACCCCACAGCCATACGGCGTGGTGGTGCTGTGCTCGATCGGCTCGCCAGCGATGGCGCTGTCATAGGCGGCTTTCAAATAGTTCGTCGCCTGCGCAATATCACTCGAGCGCGCGGATTGGATACTATCAATTGCACCTTGATAGATCAAAACGCCCTCAGGGTTGATCAAAAACAGATGCGGCGTAGTACGCGCACCATAGGCACGGCCCATTTTACCATCGCTATCCAATAAAGTTGCAGTCGCCTGCGTTCCGGTCGAACTGCGCAGCGCTTCGATGGCCTCCGCACTCAAATAACCGGTCTTGCCTGGCGCAGACGATGCCACCTGCAACCACACCGCGCCGGCAGCTGTCAGCTTCTTTTGCAGAGCCTGCATATCGCCCTGTTGGTAGTACTTGACCACAAACGGGCAATTGTGCCGCGTCCATTCCAGCACCACATACTGCCCTGCGAAATCCGACAATGCCCGCTCTGCCCCCGTACTATCGAGTACCGTAAACGCAGGTGCGCTCGCCCCCGTAGTGACCGCAGCAGGTAGCGAGGTCAACAGTGCCAGAGAGACGAACAGGAGGGTTTTAAGCATTTTCATCACCACTCTATAATGAAACTTATTTCAGGGCTTTTTCAACCATTTCACGCACAATTCCATTGGTTAGACTCTGCGGCAACACGGTCACCTCGCCATCGGGCGCGTACAACACATACAGCGGCACACCCGAACGGCCAAAGCGCTCCAACTCTGTTGTAATCGCGGCATCATAACGCGTCCAATCGGCTTGCAGAGCGACCACGCCGTGCTGCTCGAACAGCGCGGTGGTGCGGTCCGTTTTGAGCGCCAGTTTCTTGTTCGCCTGACAGATCAAGCACCAGCTCGCGGTGAAATCGATAAACACCGGATTGCCCGCCGCCAGCTCAGCTTCGACCCGCTCCGCAGACCAGGCGCTCCATTGCCCATCTTCAGATGCCGACGCACCGATTTCGTAAGCTTGATAGGCTGCCGTGGTCTGGTTGATCGCGTACCAAGTCGCGGCCACCAGCAAAATCAAGCTGACGATCTGGGCAATGCGTCGCGTTGGTTTCGGCTTTACCGGCACCGACCAGCGCCCGTAAATCCATGCCGCCAAACCACACAATAACAAAGCAATCAGAAGACCGATCACCGCATCCACCCCGCCGAGGCGCCCCACGACTAATGCGAGAAACACCACCGCCGCCATTAGCAAGAAGCCCATGAACTGCTTGATCGACTCCATCCACACGCCGGGCTTCGGCAAATACGCCACCAGCTTTGGAAAGACCGATAAAAACAAAAACGGCGATGCCAGCCCGAGGCCCATCACCCCGAAAATCAACAACCCGGTCGCCGCATTCGCCTGTACCGCGATACCACTGACCGAAGCCACCAGCGGCCCCATGCACGGCGCGCCAACCACAGCAGCCAACACGCCCATACCGAACGACCCCAGCACATCATTGCGCTGCGACACTTTAGTATCCGCTCCGACGAGGCTCGTGCCGATTTCAAACACGCCCATTAGATTCAATGCAAACAGGAAGAACACCACGGTCAGGGCCACCACGAAATTCGGGCTCTGCAGTTGAAAGCCCCAACCGATCCGTTCTCCGACTGCGCGCAGTGCGAACAAAAACGCAGCCAGCACCAAAAAGCTCACCACCACTCCCGCCGTATAAGCGGCACCATGCAGCAACGCCTGACCCCGTGTTTGACCGGAATGCTTCAACAGTGAAAAGACCTTGAGCGACAAAACCGGCAACACACACGGCATCACATTCAGAATAAAGCCGCCCAAAAAAGCCAACAGCAACCAGCCGGGCAGCCCAAAATTCAACAAAAAGCCTTCAAAGCCAGCCGCTGTTGGAATCGAGCCATTAATTGGTGCTGCTTCGGGGATTACTACAGCCTCGCCAATCCCAACCTCGAAAGCCCAACTGCCGGATGCCGACTGCAACACCCCCGCGAGCAACTCTACGGGCTGATCGATCTGCGCCACATCCAACGGCGCCTGCAAACGCGCCACGCCATCGCGAATCAAAGTCAACGTCTGCGCCGCGCTCGGATCTATGATCCCCGCCGCCGACGCATAGACATACAAATCGCTTGGAATCGGATCGCCCGCCCCCTGCTCAAAGGTCAACACCAACTGCTGGCCCTCGACGCTCGCCGCAAGCCCCCAAGGCAACTCAGACTGCGGCAAACGCGCCCGCGCCGCATCAAATACGGCGGCTTGAGCACTACGACTCGACTCCAGCGCGACGGGCAGCTCGACGGGCAGCTCGAGGCTCAGGTTCGCGTCGCCGGGCAGGCACATCTCCTCGCAAACCAACCAAAACACCTCCGCCTGCAGCGCCACGGGCTCCTCAGTCTGCAGGGTCTCTGGGGCTTGAATCGGCACCATCAAAGTCACCGTGTCCTCGTAACCATAATTCATCAACCCGGCGAGCTCGATCCGCTCCGGCGCGGGCCATTGAATTTCACCGGCGCTAAAGCCCTCGGGCAGCTGCCATTCGATTTCCACCGGCAAGCCACTGGCGCCGGGATTTTTCCAATAAAGATGCCAATGCGGCTCCAGTTTAAAATCCAGCCCCACATAAAAGGTCTGCCCTGGCACGACCTGTTCGACCTCGGCGATGAACGCCACCTCAACCGGACCCACCGTCTTCGTTTCGGCACGCAGTGCACCCGAACCAGCGACCCACCAGCCGAGCAATAAAAAGAAACAGAGTCGTGTTTTCATATAACGCAGAATCATAACTAAACTACCAGATATGGCAGCCCCTCAACTTATTCCAACACTCGTTTTTTATATCCGCTCAACCGACATAGAAGCCAGCGGCCCGCTATAAACCCCCAGCCCACACAATCCCACACACCCAAGATAAGTAACGCCCCACGACTTTTACCTTTTGACCTTCGAGCCGGCACACTTGCATACTGGACGCATGACAGACCAAGACCTCGGACCGACCGGCGAAATTTGTTTCGACCTCCCCTCTTCCTTTGAAGCGCACCCCTGCGGGCTACTGCATCTGCCGCGCTTTATTGCCAAATGCCGCAAACACTTAGCCGGCGAACTGCCGAAATCCTACCAAAAGAATTTCTGCCGCGGCTTTGATCGCTTTTTGTCCATGCACCTCGACATCAACCCCAAACAGGTGCTGGCGGCGGTCGAAGCCGCAGGTGACGACGAAATAGAACTCGATCGCCTGCTCGGTGAATGCTTCCCTGAGAACCTCAACGCAGTCGAATGGAACCGAGAAATCACCCACAAGGGACAAACTATAATGGGCCGCGAATTCCTAGCTGAATCGCTCACCAACATGGGGCACCCCGAAATGATCGGCGTGGTAGACAGCGTAATGGACATGATCGACTTCGACGAAGGCCGCATCGCAGGCTTCTCGGACGAGCGCCGCAAGGCATGGGAAGCGACACAGGCGTAGCCTCGGTCAAGCACACTTCTGCGCCGTGACACAGACATTCCTGTCTGTCCCGGCAGAGTCAGCATCACCCTCCAGCCCCACAGGCAGGAAT
>DOCS01000006.1:1083-2525 GCA_003503355.1 Opitutia bacterium | reverse complement strand
GTCACAACAGGCAGCATGCGCCCACTTGGCGGCTTCCTTAGATTGGCCTTGCGACTGCAGACAACGGCATCCATGCGCGCCGCGCTCGCGCACCCTAAAGAATTCAACTGCGCTGCAGATCAGCCCACATCAACCGCCTGCATCAGCGCACAATTGTTTAAATTTGAGTTGACCCTATCGAAAGGAACTTTCAATAAGATTCAATTTAATGACACAAGCTGCTGCACAATGTACTTCACACGGATGGGCCGACAAGCTGGCCATCAGCATGGCTGCGGTCTGCGCCGTTCACTGCCTGCTCACGCCGATATTGATCGTCCTGCTGCCGATTGTGGCGACTTCCTTTTTTGTGCACGAAGATTTCCACCTGTGGATGTTGTATTTGGTCATTCCGACCACGAGCTTCGCGATGTTCATGGGCTGCCGTCAGCACAAAGACAAATGGGTGGCTACTTTAAGTGCACTGGGTCTGAGCGTTCTAATCGCAGCCTTAGTCTATGAGCGCAACCAAGCGCCTGGCACCGAGTTCACTGCGGAAGCGCATTGCCAGCACTGCGTTCGCGATATTAGCGAGGAACCGCTGCCGATGAATATTGCAGCGTGGATCAACACCTTTGGCGGCCTGCTACTCGCCAGTGCCCACATTCGCAACTATCGACTTTGCCGCCGCGCGTCATGCACCCACGAGTGCGCGACTGAATGATGCCCCAGAGGTTTCCTGTAAACAGGCATCATGCCACATCGGCACACGCTCCGCAAACGCCGTAAACCTCTAGCAAATGGGCAAGTCCAGTGTAGCCTCTTGCGCTTGCCCGGTCTTCGACCTCACCTCCAACGCATAAGTCGAGACGTTCCGCTTTATGGCACACCCGGCAGATTAGATGGTGGTAATGCTCACCCGGTGCGGTCAGCTCAAACAACTGTGTGCCCCGCTCCAGAGGAATGCGTTGCAATGCCTTAATAGCCTCAAAAGCCTCCAAATTACGATAAACAGTGACCAGATCGCTGCTAGGAAGCCCTGCGCGCTTGCGAATCTCTTCCGCGGTAACCGGCCGATCGAAGCCCCCCATTGCAGCGAGGATCTGCGCGCGCTTTTTAGTCATACGGGCACCACTCTGCTTCAGTGCCTCTGTTATTTGCGTAAGTATGCTCGGGTCTGACACGCAGCTAACAAAGTCCTGTAATCGTCCTTGGATCAATAGCGAATCACCGCTCGCCTCGCATAAAGAAAAACGCAGGGCTCCTCCGAACGGCAGCGCGGCTTTATCTCTATCCCTTAAACAGGCTCCCATCCACAGACTGGATTTAGGCCACCACGCACTGACTCCAACAAGTACACCTCCCGCAGGAGCGGCTGAATCCCTTGCAGTGAAACAGACATTCCTGTCTGTCACAACTGGATAAGCCACCGATCCATCATCCAATCCAACAGGCAGGAATGC
>DOCS01000006.1:0-1007 GCA_003503355.1 Opitutia bacterium | reverse complement strand
CGGCCTGACTTTCGCGCCGGGCCACGGATCAAGCCACCGAGCCCCTTATGAGAACGCCGATGATGCGCCTTTGCATTAAAAAACGCGGGGCTCCGAGGAACCCCGCGTTGCGGTACAAAACTGATTGAACTGTGCGCTTAGAATTCGAAGCGAGCGCCGATGGTCAGATTGCGGCCCGGCAGCGCGGCTTCGTCTTTTAGGAAGGACGTGTGATGACGAATTTCTTCGTCGAGCAGGTTCTCGGCACGTGCGAACAACACTGCAGCCATCGAGTTGCCTAGGTCCATACGATAGTTCACATCGAGATTCATCCCGACATAATCATCCGTGGCGGTTTCTTCCGGCCCGGTGTTGTTCTGCTCGAAGGCGTAACGCAACTCGACACCGGAGTCCCAGTTGCCACAGGTCCAGCTAAGGCGAGAGCCGATGCGCAGCGGTGGAATGCGCGGCAAGTGGTCGCCGCTGTCTTCGTTGGTCGCGTGTACCCAGTCGCCCATCAAACTAAGTAGCAGACGACTGTTGTCGGATTCAGCTAAGGTATAATCCAGCTGCGCCTCGATGCCGTAAAACTCGGCATCCACCGCGGTGAAATCATACACGTGCAGATCATCGATCTCTTCACCCTCGCGCTCCTCAGAGAAGATATAATCCTTAAAGTAGGTGTAGAACAGCGAGATCTCCGCCTGCCATTGGTCATGCGCGCTGCGGTAAGTCAGGTCCACGCCATAGGCGGTTTCCTGCTCTAGACTAGCGTCACCGAACTCGAACTGACTGGTCGCCAGGTGCGGCCCCTTGGCATACAGCTCGGTCGAAGTCGGGTTGCGCTGCGAGCGCTGCAGCACCAATGCCAGCGAGTTCTGCTCGTCGATGTGCCAGGTCGCTCCGGCGGCGAGACTGATCGCCAGTTCGTCGTAGTTACGATTGTTATCCTGCTCAGCGATGTCCGTGCGCTCGAGACGTCCGCCGAACTCATAGTGCAGCACATCGCCGTGAATGTGCTCGCTGAT
>DOCS01000084.1 GCA_003503355.1 Opitutia bacterium | reverse complement strand
AACTTTGTCAGAATCACAATCTGCTGACCATTGACCCGGCCTTCGATGTGCGCCGCATTATTGGCATCCAGTGAAATCCTGCGTACTGGGGTGCCGCGTTTGGCGGTGAAGCCTCCGCCTTTGACCACCAGATCTTTGACCAGCGTCACGGTATCCCCCGCTTCGAGCAGGGCGCCGTTGCAATCAATGTACTTGAGCACTGCATCCGCGGCCTGAGCCTCGGCCTCGGCCCATTGCTGAGTTTCATCATCCAGGAACAGTGTATCGAGCAAGTCCTGCGCCCACGCTTCGCTGGTGCTCAAACGAGTGAGCATGCGCCACGCCATCACCTGCACGGCGGGCACTTCGCTCCACATGCTTTCGGCCAGGCAACGCCAGTGGTGTAAATCCAATACATCCGGAGCGTCGATCTGCTGACGACACGTGCCACACAGCAACACAGATTCATCGGCAGTCCGATCCGACGTCGGCGGCACCTCAAACACGGCGAGGCCTTCGACTGCGCCACATAATTCACACGTTGATCCGCTGCGGCTCTGAAGTTGCTGTTCCACACTCATATTGTCTGCTCTTGCTTAAAATTAAATAACCGGATGTTTCCGAAAAACAACGACCCTACCCCTCCATAACCAAAAAGGAAGCCGAAGCTCAGAAAATCCGCGTCATTCCGACGCCCGCTAAATCATGCGAGGATCGAGCATCCAATCCAGCTCGCAGGGGCCGAATTGGCCGTAATTTGGAATCGGATCCCATTGCAGACAGACCATTACCGCGGTGTTAAAATGAACCCGCGTACGGGCGCGCTCACCACTGAGGAGCAACGACGCCAGTATCGATATATTAGGATTATGCCCGACGACCAACACATCCTGCCCCAACTGTTGTAAGTCCTCAATCAACGGGGCGGGATTCATCTCCGGCTCCAACCGCGCTTCATCCTGGCGCGAGTCGACCGATCCGCCCCAAGACTCGAGCAGCAGCTCCGCTGTCTGCTGCGCACGGCGAAATGGGCTGCACCACAGCGCGGTTGGCTGAAAAGCTGGTTTGGCTCGTAGAAAATCCCCCAGCCTCCGCGCGTGCTCGCGCCCCGATGCGTGTAAGAGCCGGCTGTGGTCAGGAAACCCCGGTTCAGCCTCGGCATGGCGAAGAAGATAAATATTCATTTCTAACAAGCTACGCTGATCAGGATCCGCACGCAAGCATCTCTGACGCGATTGCTGGCGTCAGGATTCAGCAAAAAAAAAGCAATTTTGATTCACACATTAGCAAACATAATTCAAGCTGCTGGCGTCACTATTACAACACTACCTATCTACTAGAAATGAGACTTTCAGCTGCGCCCCAAAATCAACAGGCACTCTAGTCTCATCTAAAGCGAATCACCGTAAAACAGTGCAGATCAGGCAACGACGCACTCAACAACAGACTTCAATTTCTTCTGCACGAAATCATCTATACGGATGATACGCAGGCATTAACAACACTGTTACACTCACGCAGGATATGTTGCAAAATTGATGCACAGCACCCAAACTAGTTTCAATCCCACAAAGTCTTAAGCAATTCACCATGAACCAAGCCGTGCCCACGCCACCCAAACGCCCCCGCTCACTGCCTATTATCCTCGGCAGCCTCGCGGCGCTCTTGATCGCCAGCGCCTATAGTTGGTTGCGCTCCACCCCAGACGAGTCGCTGACACCAGCACGCGCCGCCCCCGTCGCCTCGGCATCCGATACGCATGCAACTTCAGCGCCGCAGACCGCAACGGCACCCCTCGCAAGCGCTGACACACCGCACCACCCCGCCCAAGCGACGCCGGCCAAGCACAAGGGCTCGATACGCTTCAATCGCGATATACGCCCGATTCTGTCCGACAATTGCTTCCACTGCCACGGTCCCGACAAGTACACCCGCGCAGCCGACCTGCGACTCGACACGCACGAGGGCATCTTGTCGACACTCAGCGGTGGCCGGCGTACCGTCATCCCCGGAGACCCCGAAAACAGCGAATTCTACAAGCGCCTGATCACCACCGAGGAAGATATGATCATGCCGCCGCCCAATTCGCACAAGCACCTAAAGCCCGAGCAAATTGCACTGTTCCGCGACTGGATCGCACAAGGCGCACAATGGGAAGATCATTGGTCCTTTAATCCGATCAAGCGCCCCGCAGTCCCCTCGGTTGCCAATGCGGCTAAGGTCAGCAACCCGATCGACGCATTCATCCTGCGCAAAGTCGAAGAGAGCGGCCTGACGCCCAACGAAGAGGCCGATCGCCACACCTTGGTGCGCCGTGTCAGTTTAGACACCCGCGGGCTGCCGCCGACCGCCGAAGAAGTCCTCGCCTTTGTCGATGACCCGTCGCCGGACGCCTACGAGCAGATGGTCGACCGCTTCCTAGCCGACCCCAAGTTCGGTGAGCACCGCGCCCGCTATTGGCTCGATGCGGCACGCTACAGCGACACCCACGGCTACCACATGGACAACTACCGCAGTATTTGGCCGTATCGCGACTGGGTCACCAAAGCCTACAACGACAATATGCCGTTTGACCAATTTACCATCGAGCAAATTGCCGGCGATATGCTGCCTCAAGCCACGCAGTCTCAGCAGGTTGCCACCGGTTTCAACCGCTGCAATCCGACCACCGGCGAGGGCGGCGCGATTGCTGACGAGTATTTTTCAATCTACGCGCTCGACCGCGTGGAAGCCACGACCACGGCATGGCTCGGCTTGACGATGAGTTGTGCCTCATGCCACGACCATAAATTTGACCCGCTGTCACAAAAAGAGTTCTATCAAATGGCGGCCTTCTTCCGCAATACGACGCAGCCTGCGATGGATCGCAACGCACATGACACGCCGCCCTCGATCCATGTCTACACGCCTGAACATACCACCGAACGCGCCAAACTGCAGCCGATCATCAAACAGGCCGATCGCGACCTGCTGCCGCTGATTGGCAACTATGCCGCAGCCCAGCCCAAATCGCGGGCGGCCTTTGAGTGGATCGCAGACGAGGTCCTCAGTTTGCGCAGCGCCGCTGAAGACGCAGGCGTGTTGATCGACGCAAGTACGCGCCGTGAACTCGGCGACCAAGCACAGCTCAAAATCGGCACGCCCTTCACTCTCAGTTTCTGGGTGCTTGCGCCCAAAAAGGGCAAACAGGCACTGACGCTCTTCGGCCGCTACGACCCGCGCAGCAAAGACCAAGGCTGGCAAGTGCGCCTCGAAGCGGATGCAAGCATCGGTATGTTGCTCGTCACCGACGAACAAGAGCGCATAAAATTCACGGGCCGTACCAAGCTCAAACCAGGCGCCTGGAATCATGTGCTGATCGCCTATAACGGCATCTCCATCACGAACCAAACAGTGCCGAACTACGCCACCTCATTTAGCATCCGCGTCAACAACTCGACCGCACAGCAGAAAGGCGTGAAACGCGAGAACACACTGTATGGCTCAATCGCAACGGAGCAACCGTTTGTGATTGGCTCCGCGAGCCCCAACGCAAAAAACAAAGGCAAAGGCAGCCAAGTCACACTCCAGGACCTGAGGATCTTCAATGCACTGCTATGCATCCCCGAACAGGAGCTACTTGCTTCAACTATGCCCAGCAAGCACGTCAAACTGAGCAAGCCGGCGAAAAAAGCCAAAGCCGGATTCCAGCTCGACATCGCATCGATCCAGCCACGCCTGCAAGCGGCACGCGGTGCCGTCAACCGACTCCAGCAAATTCAAAACGCGACGCCGGTGACGCTCGTGATGGAGGAAAAAACTGACTCTGAGCCCTTTGCTCACATTCTCGCGCGTGGCGACTATGCCAGCCCCGGCGAACGCGTCCCGGCAGGCGTGCCTGCGGTATTGCCGCCGCTCGAACCGGGTGCCAAAGTCAACCGACTGGCCCTGGCACACTGGCTGGTCAACCCCGACAACCCGCTTCCGGCACGTGTGACCACCAATCGCTTCTGGCTGGAACTGTTCGGCAACGGCATCGTCTCAACGCCCGAAGACTTTGGCAGCCAAGGCGTGCCACCAAGTCACATCGAACTACTCGACTGGTTGGCCGCCGAATTCATCGACAGCGATTGGAACATGAAACACATGTATAAACTGATGCTAATGTCGTCGACCTATCGCCAAGCAACCACGATCTCGGAAGAGGAATTAAAGATCGACCCCGACAACCTGCTGCTGGCACGTGGCCCGCGTTACCGACTCGACGCCGAAGTCATCCGCGACCAGGCACTGTTTATTAGCGGTCTAATAGACGACGAGCAGGTCGGCGGACATCCCGTCAAGCCCTACCAACCGCAAGGCGTTTGGAAAGCAGTTGCCTACTCGAATAGTAACACCAAAGAATTTCGAGCGGATACAGGGAATAAACTGTATCGACGCTCGCTGTACACCTTCTGGAAGCGCACCGCACCGCCTCCCTCAATGGCGATCTTTGATGCCCCCAGCCGCGAAAGCTGCTCGGTACGGCGCGAACG
>DOCS01000005.1 GCA_003503355.1 Opitutia bacterium | reverse complement strand
TTTCCACTTTCCACTTTCCACTTTGGCGCTAGCGTACTGTCATGCCCAAGTTATCCGATATTATCGCCTTTTGTGATGCCCGCACCTGTCGCGCCGAAGTCAAAGACTTCCCTGGTTCCTACAACGGGCTCCAAATCGAGAACAACGGCCACGTCTCCAAGATTGGAGCCGCCGTCGATGCCGGGCAGGTCCCCTTTGAGCAAGCCATCGCGGCTGGCGTCGATTTCCTCATCTGCCATCACGGGTTGTACTGGACCGCGCCGATCCCACTGACCGGCAGCAGCTACAAGAAGGTCAAAACCGCGCTCGACGGCAACCTGGCGTTGTACGGCGCGCACCTGCCGCTCGACTGCCACCCAGAAATCGGCAATAACGCGCTATTGGCCCAAGCACTCGGGCTGACTAGGATTGGTGGCTTCGTCCCGTATGAGGGGAATGACATCGCCACCATCACCGAGGGCCCGCGCGGTGGACGCGCCGAACTGGCCACCAAGCTGCAGGCATTGTTCCCTGACACGTACCAAGCGATCGAATACGGCAGCAGCCAACCCAAGCGCATCGCGATTCTCACCGGCAGCGGCCAGAGCGCGGTCGAGCAACTGAAGGCTAACGAGATCGACACCCTGATTACCGGCGAACTGCGCCAGCATCACTTTAACATGGCGCAGGAGCTCGGGCTCAACCTCTACCCCTGCGGTCACTACGCCACCGAGGTGTTCGGCGTCCAAGCACTCGCCAGGGAAGCTGCCGCAAAATTCGGGCTCGATTGGACCTTCATCGAGACTCCCTGCCTTTTATAATTCGTAATTCCTGATTTTTCATGCATAGATCGGCATGTACCTCTCGCTAATCGCCCTTTTATCATGAAACGCATCGTCATCATCAACGGCCCCAACTTGGACCGGCTCGGCAAGCGCGAACCAAGCATCTACGGTGACCAAACGCTGACCGACTTAGAAAACCTCCTCACCGACGAGGCAGCCGCACTCGGGGTGGACGTGATTTTTTACCAGTCGAACCATGAAGGCTTCATCATCGATGAAATTGGCGAATACAGCGACGCTGAGGTGTTCGGCCTGATCATCAACCCCGGCGCATTAACGCACACCAGCCTCGCCCTGCGCGACGCCTTGGCTGGCAGCGACCTGCCTGTCATTGAGGTACACATCAGTAATATCTACAAGCGCGAGGCGATCCGCCAGCACTCCATGACCGCGGACGCCTGCATTGGCGTCATTTCCGGGCTCGGCTTCGACGGCTACGTCGCGGCCCTGCGCCATCTGGCGGCACTGGATTAAGCAAATAACACACTTTTAGGCACCTGCCTTCCTAACCCAATAAAACGAAAGAGAATACAGTGAGCGAAGAACCCAAAGGACTGAACAAACCCGTCAAATTAAAAGCTGATCTAGCAGCATTTCTTGGAGCTTCAGAGCTTCCAAGGACAGAAATTACCAAGAAGCTGTGGGACTACATCAAGGCCAACAAGCTGCAGACCAAGACCGAAAACGGCCAAGCTGAGAACGCTGGTAAGTACATCGTCGCGGACAGCAAGTTGCTTCCAGTTTTCCGTAACACGAACTCCACCAGCAAATCCGGCAAATTGACCGACCTGACAAACATCGAGGAAGGCCAAACCATCAACATGATGCAAATGGCTGCTGTGGTCGGCGCCAACGTCGAGTAAGTTGACTCCCTAAAAGGGACCTTAGCACTTTACAACGGTTGCCTCCGAATCGGGGCAGCCGTTTTTTTATGGTTCATCTTTGAATCGCTGTCGCCGCTGTGCTACCAAGTTTTAGCAAGCTCGATTTACGTTACGTCACTTCCTTGCCAGCAGGGTACGCCGTCTGAGTTGCAGCCACAGCGTCCAGGCGTAGCCCTTCAGGATGGTGCGGGCGCGCTCGATTTCGGCTTTGCGTAGTTCGAGGTTTTCGTTGGCTATGGTCGACAGGTCGTCGAGGTTGTAGAGGTAGACATTCTCGAGCTTGTCGACCGTGGGGTCGATATCGCGCGGAAGGGCGACGTCGATCAAGAAAAACGGACGCTCGGGGCGTTGCTTCAGCGCGGCGGCTATCATGCTGCGGTCCAGAATGGCGGCCGGCGCTGCGGTGGAGCTGATGACGATATCGAAGCGCTTCAGCTGGGCGGCAAAGTCGTCAAATTCTATCGCCGCGCCGCCCAGGCTGTGCGCGAGGGTATGGGCATTTTCAAAGGTGCGGCTGGTGACGGTAATGTCGGCCACGCCGCGGCTATTGAGTGATTGTGCGGTCTTTTCGGCCACATCGCCACTGCCCAGCAGCAGCACACGGCTATCGCGCAGGTGACCGAAAATACGGTTGGCCAAATCGACGGCGACGTTGCCGATGCTGACTTGTCCGCGGGTGATCGCGGTTTGAGTGCGAGCGGACTTTGCGGCCTGAAAGCTTTTTTCGAACAGTCGGTTGAGCACGCTGCCGGTGCATTTCGCTTTGCGCGCCTTGGCATAGGCGTCCTTCATTTGGCCGAGTATGTCCGTTTCGCCCACCATTTGCGAGTCGAGCCCGGTGGAGACCTCGAAGGCGTGTTGCAGGACGTTGAGGTTGGTGTGCCAGGAGGAGTGGGTGTCGAGCAGTTCGCGGCTCACGCCATTGCAGGCGCACAGGTGGTTGCGGATGGTGTCCTCGACTTGAGGGCCGGTGGCGAGGCCGTATATTTCCACTCGATTGCAGGTGTTGACAACCAAGCACTCGCGGATTTGGTCGAGCGCGTGCAGTTCCTGTTGCAGGCTGGCGGCTTTGTCTGCTGACAGTGCCATCCGCTCACGCACCTCCAGTGGGGCCTCGTGGTGTGTGCTGCCCAGCACAAACAATGACTGCAATACTTTGCTCATTCGTTCCGTTGAGTGGCTATTGAACGCTGTTGGATGGCTCGACCGGTGTCGCGTCGAGTTTCGTTTCGCTGGCAGATTGGACCGGCCAGAGTGAGGCGAGTGCGAACAGGAACAGTGCGATCGAGGCGAGCGCGTGCCGTCGGGTGACGAGTCGCTTTTGTAAACGTAAAATCACCACCACCAGGTAGCCAAACCAGACCAGGCAGGTGGCGGCCAGTTTGAAGCTGGGGACGAGTTCCGGTTCATGGATCCACAGAACCGCGCCGCAGACTAGAGCGGCACTGAGCACGGAGACGCCGGTGATGAGCAGGCGCTTGGCCATGAGGTCGAGTTGCTGGACCGACGGTAAATATTGGTACACGCCTTTGAACTGCTTGTTTTTAAGGCCGTGCTGCTGGATGAGGAACATGGCCGAAACCAACGCGACAATGGCGAACACAGCGTAGCTCAAGATCGCAAGTGCGGCGTGTAATTCGACCCAAGGGTTGCCGCCGAAGATGCCCGGCGGGTAGGGGGCATCCCATCCGGGTGCGACTAGGGAGACGGTAGACAACACCGCGGCCAGCCCCGCGGTAAAGAAGCCGAGCAGGCGCAAGCGGAAGGCCGGGCCGATGATGAAGTAAAGCAAGACGAAGGACCAGCAGATGAACTGGGTGATCTCAAACAGGTTGCCCAGCGGGCAGGCTTTTATTTCGGCGCTGCGGAGGTTGAGCCCCAGGGTTTGTAGTAAGCATCCGCCGCTCAGCAGGATGAACGTGATGGAGTGCGAATACGACTTGCGTACAAGCAAGGTGAGCATTCCGAGCAAAAACGCGGCACTGTACATCGCGGCGCCGATCGCGAAGGCGTCGCGATCTGTTAGGGCGATTTCATTTAGCATGGTCGTTGGGTTGGCGGCGTGCAGGGCGGGGGGCGGCTGAGCTAGGCTCCGGCGCTGCCCCCGTATTGGGCTTCTCTAGGGCGCTACATACGCCGGAGGCGTCGCGTGCGCGGTTTCGTAGGCACCGTCCTGCCAGGCGTTCACCCGGTTGCTGAGGAACTCGACAAATTTCGCATGCTCGTTCAAGCAAGGAATCTGTTCGAAATCTTCACCGCCGGCTTCGAGGAAAATATCCCGACCTTCCACGGCAATTTCTTCCAGCGTCTCCAGACAGTCCGCAGTAAAGGCTGGGCACATGACCTTGATGCGCTTGTGACCGTCGTTGGCCAGCTGCTCCAGCGTCTTGTCAGTGTATGGCTGCAGCCATGGCTCGCGGCCCAGGCGCGACTGGAAGGTGATCATGTACTTGTCCTTCGGAATACCCGCTGCCGCCACGAATTTTTCGACCGTCATGGCGCATTGGTGGCGGTAGCAGGTCGCATGCGCGGGGTGGCAGGTGTTACAGCAGTCGTGCTTGGTCATGCAGTGCGAATGCGACGGGTCGCCTTTCACTAGATGCCGCTGCGGGATGCCATGAAAAGAGAATACCAGCATGTCGAAGTTGCCGTCTTGCAGTGAAGGCCGCGCACGTTCGACCAAGGCGTCGATATAGCCGGGCTCCTGGTAAAAGGGCGGCAGCAACGTGGTCTTCAGGTCTGGCTTCAGCTTGCGCACCGAGTCCATTACATGCACGACTGCCGTTTCGTAGCTCGACATCGCATAGTGCGGGTACATCGGCACGATGAGGACGTCGTCCACGCCTTGGTCGAGTAACTCCTGCAGCGCGCTTTCGGTCGACGGCGTTCCATAGCGCATGCCTAGGGCGACGGGTACATCGACTTGTTTGGCCAGCGCGGCCTGCTGTGCTTTGGACGTCAGAATGAGTGGTGACCCTTCGTCGCGCCAGATGCTGGCGTAGGCTTCGGCCGATTGTTTCGGGCGCTTTGGCAGGATCAGGCAGTTGACCAAAAACCAGCGGATCGCGTGTGGAGCATCGATTACGCGTCCGTCCATCAAGAACTCGCGCAGGTATTTACGCACGTCGTCGACGCTGGTGGAATCGGGTGAGCCGAGGTTAAGTAGGATGACGCCTTGTTTGGACATATGGGTAGATAAGTGGTTGGCAGGTGTGGATGTCAAACCGAAGCATTCGAATCGGTGTGGTTCAACAGATCGGAGCATCGCTGCATACATTACGGCGTGCAGCGAAATTGCAGTCCGAGCGGCTGTCAATCGTCAGCTTTGAGCCGGTCGCGGTGCAGTGTTCCGGCTGTAGGGCTCGAGCTAGCTCGATGCCGCATAGAATCTCGCATGGGCTCCCATTGGGGGCGCGGCGCTCAGCAAGCTGACGCCCTACGGTTTCGGTTTTCGGGTGTATCGAGGTGCGCGCTGTTTCGGTTGGCTTAATCGAGCGTTATCGTGCGCCAGCGCCTTCGTGCATAGTCTGTTGTTCTCGAAATGCTTTGGGTGGCTGGCTTGTGCGTTGTTTAAACCAGGCGGAAAAGTGGTGCGGTTCGGGGTAGCCGCAGCGACTGCCGACCTCCATAATTGGTAGCTTGGTGGTCTTGAGCAGTCGCTTGGCGAGGTCGAGTCGTGCCGTGCTGAGGTACTGGTAGGGGCTGGTGCCAAGTTGCTCTCTCAGTGCCAGTTCCAGCACGCGGCGTGAAATGCCGAGAGTTTGGGCGACCGATTCGATGTCTAGTTCGGCATCCGCGAGGTGGTCGTGCAGTAAGTTTGCAGCTTGTTGCGCGATGCGTGCGCGGCCTTTGGAAAGGGAGGAGGCTCGTGGGATGAGTTTGGCCGGAGTTTGCAGAGTCAGATCCGGGCTGAGATGGCCTTGAGTGAGTAGCGCGTGCAGGGCTTGGGCGGACTTGTAGCCAGTTTCACGGATGGGTTGCTGGAAGCTGCTAATGCCGATCCCTGCAAAAATCGATTCGGAAGGGTCGTTGTCGACCCCGACCACCAGGATGTCGCGCCCGCATTGCAGGCCTTGGCGCTGTGCTTCGAGGATCAATTCGCGCGCACAGAGATCGTTGGAGCAGAACATGCCGAGCGGGCCGCTGTCGCGCGGGAGTGCTTTAATTTGCTCTGCCAATAAGGTCCCAGGGCGGAGCTCGATGAGTTTGGTCGCATCGGGGAGGCCGGCTCTGAAACCCGCTTCGCGTAAGCGCGTATAATAGACGCCATCCGCGCCGACGAAGGCAAAGCGCTTCGCTCGTTGAGCGATTAGGTGTGCGGCGGCGGCTCGTCCAGTTGCCTCGTCATCGGGGCCGACGTTGGGGATGCTGTGAATTGCGGAGAAGTTAAACATGTTGACCGCAGCGACGCCGTGTTCGGTCAGACCCTCCACCCAGCCGTCACTGACGAAGGTGCCGATCGCACCCGCCAGTTGGCCAGACTCGGCCAGCTCCATAAGGCGCACTTCAAAGCCAAAATTTAATGGCATGAGTTGCCAGTCCAAGCGTGCCTCGGTAACGTAGTCGGACACGCCGCTAAAGATTTCGGCCGCATGGCGAAAGTTTAGATCAAAGGCGATCGCGACCATTTTTTCCGAGGAATTCATTTTTTTTTCGCAAATATACAAATATAAATGCGGAAATACGAATAGATTTATTTTAAAAAGTGGCTATACTGGCGGCATATGAAAAAAGCACTGATTACAGGTATCACGGGGCAAGATGGATCGTATCTTGCAGAACTTCTTCTCGCCAAGGGCTATGAGGTGCACGGCATCATTCGCCGTTGCTCGACTTTCAATACACAGCGTATTGACCACCTCTACACCGATCCGCACATCAATGGTACCAAGATGTTTCTCCACTACGGAGATTTGGCCGATGGTGTGATGTTGATGAAGCTGTTGTACAACCTGCAGCCGGACGAAGTTTATCATTTAGGCGCTCAGAGCCACGTGCGTGTTTCTTTTGACGTGCCGGAATATACTGGTGATGTGACAGGACTCGGCACGCTGCGTTTACTCGAGGCGATTCGTGAACTGGGTCTCGAACGCAAGTGTCGTTTCTATCAAGCCTCTTCCTCTGAAATGTTTGGCCTAGTGCAGCACGTGCCTCAAACGGAGAAGACGCCGTTCTACCCGCGCTCGCCGTATGGTTGCGCGAAGGTGTATGCCTACTGGTTAACGGTGAACTATCGCGAGTCCTACAATATGCACGCAACCAATGGTATTCTGTTTAATCACGAGTCGCCGCGCCGTGGTGAGACGTTTGTCACGCGTAAGATCACCCGAGCGGCGACGCGTATTAAGCTAGGTCTGCAAGATAAGCTTTATCTCGGTAATCTCGACGCACAACGCGACTGGGGCTATGCCAAGGAATATGTCGAGGCGATGTGGCTAATGTTGCAGCAAGACGAGGGCGATGACTACGTGATGGCGACCAATGAAACGAACTCGGTGAAGGACTTTGTGATCGAGACCTTCAACAATTTGGACCTCGATTGGGAGAAATACGTCGACTACGACAAGCGCTATGAGCGTCCGACTGAGGTCGATCTGCTGATCGGTGATCCAGCCAAGGCCAAGAAGCAACTCGGCTGGGAGCCGAAGGTTAAATTTAAGGAACTGGTGAAGATCATGGTCGGTGCCGATCTGGTACTGGCCAAGCAGGAACTCGCTTACAAACAGGCGACCAACGGTTAATTTGAGCGGAGCGAAGCAGGGGGTCGAGCTTGCTCGATGCTGCGAAGGCCCAACAGTGTTACAAATGGATAAGACATCAAAAATCTACGTCGCCGGTCATCGTGGCATGGTCGGCTCTGCGTTGGTGCGTGCACTGCATGCCCAGGGCTTCGACAATATTATTGTGCGCACGCGCAGCGAGCTGGACCTAACTAACCAAGCGGCGGTTCGCGACTTTTACGCAGCCGAAAAGCCGGACGTCGCGATCATTGCGGCCGCTCGGGTGGGGGGCATTCATGCCAATAATACCTATCCGGCCGAGTTCATGATGGAGAATCTCGCCATTGCGCAGAACACCATCGGTGGGGCGTATGAGGCCGGCGTGTCGCGTCTGCTGTTTTTGGGGAGTACCTGTATTTATCCGAAATTTGCCGAGCAGCCGATTAAAGAATCAGCCTTGCTCAGCGGTCCGCTTGAAGCGACCAATGAAGCCTACGCGATTGCCAAGATCGCCGGCCTCAAGCTGTGCGAGTTTTACCGCCGCCAATATGGGGTGTGTTATCACTCCGCCATGCCGACTAATCTGTACGGTCAGGGCGATAATTATCACCCGCAGAATTCGCATGTGTTGCCGGCATTGATCCGTCGCTTTCACGAAGCGAAGGGCAGTAACGCTCCCGAGGTGGCCATCTGGGGAACGGGGACGCCGTTGCGCGAATTCCTGCATGCCGACGACGCCGCGGCGGGCATTCTGCATCTGCTTGAGTTGGAGAATCCGCCCGAATGGGTGAATCTCGGCTGTGGCACGGATATTTCGATTGGCGATCTGGCCCGCTTGGTCAAAGACGTTGTTGGCTACCAGGGCGAACTGACCTTCGACACCAGTAAACCGGACGGCACGCCGCGTAAGTTGACTGATATTTCAAAAATCAAGGCAACCGGTTGGGTGCCGAAGATTCCGATCGAAGCTGGCGTGGCCATGGCGTATCAATCCTTCCTCGACGAGCAAGCGGCGGGCACCCTGCGCCAGTAGTCGGTGATTTGGGTGGGCGCTGCGGCAACGATGCGGCACAGGAGTGTGCCGCCTCCGCTCGACTCACAGGAGGATGGACACTCTTGTCCATCGACCGGGCGCGGTAGCGATCGCTGCAACCGACGCGGCACAAGAGTGTGCCGCCTCCGTTCGACTCACAGGAGGATGGACACTCCTGTCCATTGGCAGGACTCAGCAGAGGCCGCGTAACCGACGAGGCACAAGAGTGTGCCGCCTCCGTTCGACTCGCAGGAGGATGGACACTCCTGTCCATCGACAGTACTCAGCAGAGGCCGCGTAACCGACGCGGCACAAGAGTGTGCTGGCTCCGCTCGACTCGCAGGAGGATGGACACTCTTGTCCATTGACAGCAACACAGCATCGACACGGACGTCAGGTTATGCTAACGTCATTTAAATGAGTGGAGAGTTCCTCAATCAATGGGTGAAAATAGATCGGCACGGCTCAAAACTGCCACACTGGCAACAAGCCGATTGCATGCAGTTCGTCACTTTCCGGCTCAAAGACTCAGTTCCACAATTAAAATTAAACGCATGGAAAGAGGCGCGTAACCACTGGCTTCGCTTGCACCCAAAACCTTGGGACGCTTTGTCACTCAAAGAGTACAAACTTCGATTCACCCAACCTTTTGAAGCCTGGCTGGATAAAGGGTACGGCGCGTGTATTTTGAATCGTTCAACGAATCGCGACAAGCTCAGCGTAATTTTAATGAACGATCATTACGCACGCACCATCTTCGAATCGTGGGTAATTATGCCGAATCACGTGCATCTGCTGTTTAAACCTAAAACTCCAGTGCCTCAGCTGATTAAAAGCTGGAAAGGCATCTCAGCTAGAGAGATGGGGCACGGCTCCATTTGGCAGAGGAATTATCGTGATACACTGATACGGAGCGAAGCTCATTTTTTTGCCGTGGTTCGCTATATTCGAAGAAACCCAGCGCCTCTTGCTGAGAATACATTTACACTCTGGGAAAGTGACAGAGCGCAGGCGATTGAGTGACTCGATGAAAAGCGTTAACCACG
>DOCS01000228.1:4496-13614 GCA_003503355.1 Opitutia bacterium | reverse complement strand
GTCTTTGACTTCGTAGTTGTTGCACGCCAGCACCACGCCGACGATGTTTTTTCCGATGTCGTGCACGTCACCCTTGACGGTGGCGATCAGGAACTTGCCCGCAGACGAACTGGCGGTCGCGTCTTCCTTTTCGGCCTCCATGAAAGGCAATAGATGGGCCACGGCGCGCTTCATGACGCGCGCGCTTTTCACCACTTGAGGGAGGAACATGTCGCCGTCGCCAAACAGTTTGCCGACGACTTTCATGCCGTCCATCAACGGACCTTCGATCACGTTGAGTGGTTTTGGATATTTGAGGCGCGCTTCTTCGGTGTCGGCGTCGACGTGTGCGACGATGCCTTTAACCAATGCGTGCGAAAGACGTTCTTCAACGCTGCCGTTGCGCCAGGCGTCCTTTAGTTCAGCCGTTTTTTTTTCCGCGGCAGCAGGGACGGCGCCCGCACCTGAAGAGAGAAACTTTTCGAGAATTTCGGGGTTGTTTTCTTTGGTGGCGCGTTCGAACAGCGCGCGCAGCACGTTCATGCCCTCGAGCATGGCGGCGTTGATACGCTCTTCGGGCGTGCCTGTGCCGAGCGTGACGGTGCCGTTTTTGATCGCTTCGGCAAAGTCGATAAGCTTCTCGGTGGCGTCGTCGTTGCGGTTCAGGAGCACGTCCTCGACCAGCACCTTGAAGGCAGGGTCGATCTTGTCGTAGTCCATCAACATGCCAGGGTTGACGATCGCCATGTCGAGGCCATTGGCGATGCCGTGATGTAGGAACGCGGCGTGCATCGCTTCGCGTACTGGATTGTTACCGCGGAAGGAGAAGGAAATATTGGAAAGACCGCCGCTGGTGCGGGCACCTGGGCAGCGTTTCTTGATTTCCTCTACGGCTTCGATGAAGTCGACTGCATAGTTATTATGCTCCTCCATGCCCGTGGCGACGGTGAGGATGTTGAGGTCGAAAATGATGTCCTGTGGGTCCATGCCCACCTCTTCGGTGAGAATCTTAAAGGACCGCTCGGCGATGGCGACTTTTTCATCGCGCGTGGCGGCCTGGCCCTTTTCATCGAAGGCCATGACGATGGTCGATGCACCGTAGCGCATGATTTTCTTGGCCTGCGCTCTGAACTCGTCTTCGCCGCCCTTGAGGCTAATCGAGTTGACGATGCACTTGCCTTGCACGCACTTAAGGCCGGCTTCGATCACCGACCACTTGGAACTGTCGATCATGATCGGCACCTTGCAGATGTCCGGTTCGGACGCCACAAGGTTGAGGAAGCGCGTCATGCACGCTTCGCCGTCGAGCATGCCTTCGTCGAAATTGATATCGATTATCTGCGCGCCTTTCTCGACCTGCGAGAGCACAATCGCGAGAGCGCCAGTAAAGTCGTCGGCCTTGATCAGCTTTTTAAAACGTGGAGAGCCAGTAACGTTGGAGCGTTCGCCAACGTTCACGAATGGGGTTTCGCCCATGATGATGTTGAACGCTTCGAGCCCGCTGAGGCGCTGTGCGGGCACTGCCGTTGGCACGACGCGTGGTGCGTATTGCGAAACTTCTTTGATGATCGCGGCGATGTGATCGGGGGTGGTGCCGCAGCAGCCGCCGACCATATTGACCAAGCCGTCCTGGGCAAACCCGCCCACCGCGCTGCCGGTATGATCGGGTGTCTCGTCGTAGCCGGTGGCGGCGAGCGGATTGGGTAGGCCGGCGTTCGGGTAGACGTGTACGTAGGTATCTGCTACGCGCGACAGTTCGGTGAGAAACGGGCGCATGAGGTCCGCGCCGAGTGCACAATTGAGACCGACGCAGAGCGGTTTGGCGTGACGGATCGAGTTCCAGCACGCCTCCACGGTTTGGCCTGATAAGGTGCGTCCCGATTTGTCGGTAATGGTGACCGATACAATGACCGGCAGGCGTTCTTCCTGTGTATCGAAGAAATCTTCGATAGCGTGCAGGCAGGCCTTGAGGTTGAGCGTATCAAAAACGGTTTCGGGCAGGAGTAGATCCACCCCGCCGGCGACGAGGTCTTCGACCTGTGCATAATAGGCGGTGTACAGCTCATCGTAGCTGGTGGCGCGGTACTCCGGACGATTGACGTCGGGGGAGAGCGAGCAGGTGCGGTTGGTTGGTCCGATCGCACCGGCAACGAACGTCGGGCGGCCTTGTTCTTCGGAAACGGCGTCGGCCACGCGGCGGGCGAGCTTGGCGGATTCGATATTAATATCACGCACGCGGTGTTCGAGCGCGTAGTCGGCCTGCGCGATGGTGGTGCCGGAGAACGTGTTGGTCTCGATGATGTCCGCGCCCGCTTCGAGGAATTGGCGGTGGATCGTCTCGATAATATCGGGACGGGTGATACTGAGCAGGTCGTTGTTACCCTTGAGGTCGCCTTTGTCGTTTTCGAACGAAGCGTTGCGGAAATCCTTCTCCTCCAGCTTGTACTGCTGAATCATCGTGCCCATGGCGCCGTCGAGGAAGACGATACGTTGTGCAAAAAGGTCGGCGAGGAGCTGACCTTTGGCGGTCAGTGGTTTGTTGGAAACTGTGGTGCTCATGAGATTAAGTATCAACGTATCATTATATCCTGATATGTATGCAAGCTTTGAATGGATGCGTTGCCTTCTTGAGCGAATGCACGCGCCGCCTTGGTCGCAAGATGTATCTTGATAATTCCTAGTCTGAAGGGGATGAGTTGTGGCTTATGGAACGGCTGTATCGTTCTGCTTCAGCCTCTTGTCGGCGTGCGTCACCTCGCCATCAGTTCTTGAGCCGTGTGCGTTGTGTTTTTCAAATCGCCGTATTCGCGTTTGGCTTTGCGGAAGTCGTAGTCGGCTTGGAGGTTAATCCAGAATTGGGCTTCCATTTGGAAAAAGTAACCGAGGCGTAGGGCATATTCGCCAGTGATACGGCGCTTGCCGTGGATCAGTTCATTGAAACGGACGTAAGGGATGCCTGCCGCCTCAGCGACTGCTTTTTGCGAGAGCTTCATGGGTTCGATGAATTCCTGAAGTAACAAGGTGCCCGGTCGGTCGAGAGGGATATCGGTTTCGGTTTTCATCGTGCTTAATGGTAGTCGACTATTTCGACGTCGTGCGCGTGCCCATTCTTCCAGCAATAGCAGATACGCCATTGAGTGTTAATACGGATACTGTGTTGTCCTGTTCGGTTGCCGGTTAGCGCTTTGAAGTGGTTGCTGGGCGGGGGGATGCTCAGCGTTTCGATTTGTGTGACTGTTGAAATGAGCCGGAGTTTGTTGAGTGCCCGTTGCTGAATGTTGGCAGGGAGTTTTTTAGAGTAGCGGCCTTCAAAGATTTGGGCGGTTTCTTTGCATCGAAAACTTTGAATCATTTAATATTTGAAAAGTTACACTTTTGTGTGACGGGTTTCATTGTGGACCACAGAAATCTGTAATTCTGGACGTACGCATATAGGTATAATAATGCGTAGTGGTCTGATTTCAACTGGGCCTGAGATAGTTATTGGCGTGCTGGCGTGAACTGTTCAC
The DNA here is from genome assembly GCA_003503355.1 of Opitutia bacterium. Taxonomy (GTDB): domain Bacteria; phylum Verrucomicrobiota; class Verrucomicrobiia; order Opitutales; family Coraliomargaritaceae; genus Lentimonas. The sequence goes on along the minus strand of DOCS01000228.1, from coordinate 10,126 downwards.
AGGTTATGAGCATGGAACAAGTCGATGCACGAATCTCAAGCGAATGGCGCCGCCGCATGCTATTCATGTTTTTTATGGTTTTTTGTTTAGCCGGTTGGTTTTTGTGGGACGGTTATTCGGTGTGGCCGAGCGAGGCTGAGCGGCATGCCGAGTTTGTTGAGATCGAAGCGTCGATGGTTGAGTCGGGTAAAATTGAGGCGGTGGTCCCTGACGCACACGACGCCGAGGTGAACGAATATTTGCGCATGGAGTGGGAGCGTCACGCGAAGCAAGCCGGCTATAAACGCGATATTCCGAAGGAGCGCACGGATGCGTCGATCGGTGAGCAGCGCAAGATTGGTTGGGTGATGATGACGGGGGCTGTGTTGTTTGCCCTCTGGATACTGAGGCAACATCAGTTGTGCGTGCGTACGGAAGGTAATGTGGTGATTGGCACCTCGGGTCAACGCGTGGAGCTGGACTCGATTGTGAAAATTGATCGTAAGCAATGGGAGAAAAAGGGTATCGCCTATGCGATTTACGAACTGAACGGGAAGCAGAAGCGTCTTTGTTTAGACGACCATAAATTTGCCGGCTGTGAGGCGATCATTCTTGAAGCCGAGCGTCGCATTAAAGCGCGACAAGGCGAAGCTTAGTTGGCGAATTTGATTCGCTGGGTTGCGCGGACAGGCAGGAATGCCTGTGTCACGTAAGCTGCGGTGTGCGGTCGTGACTTGCCTCGGTGCAGCAGGTGCGTCTGTATCGCGACTATGCTGATCAGTAGGCGAAGTGTGTTTGTGATGTTGGGTGTCTTTGTGAGTATAGCGGTGAGCGCTTATTTGCAGGGTACGGAGTCGATGTTGCGCAGCCTGTGGCCGAGTGTTGCGGCATTGTCGATCGTACTGCTTTCGCGCAGTGCGTTTCTGGGTTTGCTGACAGGGGCGGGTTGTGGCGCGGTGCTGCTTTCGGGCGGCTCGTTGTTTGGGGCGGTCGAGCACTTGCTGTGGCAGCAGTTCTGGCCGATCTTTGGCTCCTCTTGGAAACTGAGTGCGATCTTGTTTACCTTGATACTGGGTGGATTTGTCGCGTTGGTCGAAGCGGGTGGCGGCCTGCAGAGTTTGGTGCAGCGCTTACTGGGATCAGGGCGTGCGCCGCACAAGCGCATGCAGTTCACCGTGTTTGGCTTTGGGCTGCTGGTGTTCTTTGATGGCTTGGCGAATACGATGTTGATCGGACGTTTGTTGCGCTCGGCCGCGGATCGCTGCGGGGTGTCGCGCGAGAAGTTGGCCTACCTGGCGGATACCACGGGTTCGGCGGTGGCGTGCCTGGCGTTTATTTCCACTTGGATCGCGTTTCAACTGTCGATGATTCGTGAGGGCTTCGCACTGGCGGGGCAGGCTGAGGTCAGTGCGTATGGTTATTTCTTCCAGTCACTAGCGACTAATTATTATTGCTGGTTCGCGTTGGCGCTGGCGTTGGTCTGTGTGTGGCGCGAATTTAACCCTGGGCCTATGGGGCGGGCGGAGGCGCGGACGCGACAAGCTCAAGGCAATGCGGAACTGCAACGGGAGTCTGTGCAATCGAGCCATTGGGGCTTGGCGATCGTGCCGATTGGGGTGCTGACGTTTTCGATCCCCGTGTTCACTTATTGGATCGGGTCGGAGGCGCTGTTGCCCTTCAGTTTGAGCAAGTTCGCCGAGTCGTATGGGCGGGCAGAAGTATATGTGCCGCAGATTTTAGTCGCTTCGAGTCTACTCGCGTCTGCGGTGGCTGCCACGGCATATGCATGGTCCAGGCATCGCATGATCCGCGATGCCGGGTCGGCGCACTCGGAATCAGCGTCGTATGTGTTTGTGCGTGGCGCGCGGGAGATTGCCGGGCCGGTGCTGATTTTAATTGCGGCGTGGATGCTGGGGGCGGCGATCAGTCAGCTGGGCACGGCTGCATGGCTGAGTGAGTGCTTGCAAGGGCGCTTGTCGGTCGCGCTGTTGCCGGCGGGCATCTTTGTGTTGGGAGCGGTCATTTCCTTTTCAACCGGTACGTCTTGGGGCACCATGGGCGTGCTGATGCCGTTGGCGATTCCGGTGATTTGTACCCTCACCGAGGGCGCTGTCGATGCGGAGCGCGACCGTTTAGTGGTGGCTGCGATTGGCGCGGTGTTTAGTGGCGCGGTGTTTGGCGATCATTGCAGCCCGTTTAGCGATACCACTATTGTGGCTTCGATTGCCGCGGGCGTGGCGCCGTTGGATCATGTGCGGACGCAACTGCCATTTGCGCTGTTGGCGGGGTTAGTGGCGCTGTTGGTGGGATTTGTGCCGGTGGGCTTCGGGGTTCCGGCGTGGCTCTGTTTGATTGCCGGGGGGCTGTGTTTGTTGGTGCTGCCGAGTCTGTGGCCGCGCAGATCGTTTACTGAGTTAGAATAAAGTTTATTGGAGTAAAGGATTGTGGCGCGGGAGTAGGTTGCTTCACTGTGCTGCAGCGTCATCATGAGTGTAGAGCAATTAAAACAACAGTTTCCTAATATCGCCGAAGAAACGTGGCCGGTCCTTCAAAAATGGTCGCAGCTGCTGCGTGAGTGGAACGAGAAGATCAATTTGATCTCGCGCAAGGACATCGAGCATTTGGAAGAGCGTCATTTGTCGCACTGCCTAGCGATTACCAATCACCTGAAGCTGATGAACGGCACGCGGATCATGGATGTCGGCACGGGCGGCGGATTTCCTGGCATCATTATGGCGATTTGCTATCCGCAGGCGCAGTTCACTTTGATCGATTCCATTGGTAAGAAGATTACGGTGGTACAGGACTTGATCAATCAGCTTGGTTTGAAAAATGTTGAGGCCAAGCAGACCCGGGCGGAGGAAGTGAAGAAGCAGTTCGATTTCGTGACCGGGCGTGCGGTGAAAAACCTTCCGGAGTTTTTCATGTGGATTAAGAACAACGTCCGTCGCGGCGAAAAGAACACCATCCCGAATGGCGTGCTGTACTGGAAGGGCGGCGAAATGGATGACGAGCTGGAAGTGCTCGGCATTCGCCCACGCAAGGTCATCAATCTTGAGGAGTCTTTCAGCGATCCGTATTTCGAACAGAAATATATTCTGCACTTTGACGCCCGCGATGTGCAACGCGCGCGCAAGCCGCCGAGAGTGGAGAAGTAGAGTGCGATCGGCCGCTTTAGGCTCGTGTCGTATCTTGAGTGTCCGCGGCGTCGCCAATTCATTTCATCAACGATGCTTTTTGTTGCGTTTTCGAATCGGCTTCCAATCTCGAAAGTAAGAGGTGGATTTACTATTCTAACAGACGAGTAGGGTGGGCCTTTTGTATTAAAAGTGGGCAATATCGAAGAAGTTTTTCGATTTTGATACCAGAAATAATTCTATTTCTCACCCTTGGCGTGCGTGGCTTTTGGAGATTGAGAATGCTAAATATACATATCTAAGTAGCGTTGGCAATTGTGAGTGATGGCGGCTAATTATTTGAGATTTGTTATTTTAATAAGTATCAATGAGATGTTTCAAAATCGTCAGCATAATCTTTATGTATAAGAGTTTAGGTGGGTCGTTTCGTTTTAAAGTAGGCTGATTTTATATGATAAATGGATGCGTTACTTAAAAGAGTATGGGTGCGTTGGCTCTCTCTTTTTTATCAGTGTAATTAATTCCCCTCATGGATTGTAGGGATTTTTTTTTTGAAAATTAGTCGCTCCAATAGGGAATTGGCACGGGGGCAGCTAGATTGATGGCGTTGTTAACAACAGCACACTACAAACAAACATAAAAAATCATACTATGAAAATTAAGAATGAACTGATGGCTTCTCTTGCGGGGGCCGCACTATTCGGAGCTGCTGCCAATGCGGAGATTATTATCACTGATGACCTGAGCGCTTATGGTTATATTGATGCCTACTATGAAGACACCGATACTGGTGATAATCTAGAGGGTGGACTTGCTGAATTTGAGCTTGGTTTTGCGTTCGCACCTGCTGAAAGCAAGTGGAGTGCTGTTGCTGAGCTTTCGTTCCGTGATGGTAGAACTACCGAAGCAACAGACAGCGATGGTGACACTGTTGATGTCCCAGATGACCTGGATTTCGAAACAGTTACAATTACGTACGCTGCCACTGATGAGCTTTCTTTTACTGTCGGTAATATCCTAAGTTACCAAGGTTTTGAAACCTATGATGCGACTGGTCTCTTCCAATACTCGTACCAAGGCGCAGCAAACAGTGTGGTCTATTCTGCGGGTTATGCCTATGGCGCATCTGCTGACTACGCAACAGACGACTACGCGTTAGGTCTATGGGTCGGAGAGGCAGATGATTCAGCGTCTGTTGAATTCCTCGCTGCTTACACAGGCATTGAAGATCTGACAGTAAAATTCATCTATGCGGATGACCCAGGCTATGAAACAATCAACATCTGGGCTAGCTATGACATCGCTGCTTTCACATTCGCTGTTGAGTATACTAGCAATGACTGGGATGGTACTTTCACGGCTGGTGAAGAGCGTGCCGAAGACACCTACATGGCTCTAGCTTACTACTCATTCGGTAATGCTGGTTTAACGCTACGCTATTCTGGTGGTGACCTGGAAAACAATATTGAATATGAAAAATTCACAGTTTCTCCTAGCTATGCTTTCTCGGACAATGTGTTTGGTCTGCTTGAGCTTTCCTACGAAGAAGTGGAAGACGAAGATTTCACTACACTCGCTGCAGAACTTATCTACAGCTTCTAGATTTAGAATTACTTGCATTTAACTCTAAGGAGTCTCATTTCGGTGAGACTCCTTTTTAGTGTATTATGAATAAAAAAAATACCAAATATCGACTGCACTGCGCGCTGAGCGGTTTCGTGCTTTTATGCTTTTCTTCCGGGTTGGTCGCTGAACAAGTGAGCAAGGAGGAGTTTCTTGCACTCCAACAGCGTGTTGCGGCACTCGAGTCCTCGCTGCGAGTTGTCAAAAACACCCAAGTAGAAGCGATCGCAACGGAAGCATTTGCATCAATGCCGATGACTCAGAAGGACAAAAGTTCGCTCATAGAGAACGTGGTGCAGACGATTCAAGCGCGCGAAGAAAGCGCTAATTACCCTTGGATGGATGCGTCAAAGTGGGCTAATATTAGTAAAGGTATGAGCCCAGGGGAGGTCGTTGCAGTGCTGGAGCAGCCGACCTTGAATGAGCCCTCTATGCACAAGCGTGTCGATTTCGTTTACACTTACCAAGGTCGTCGCGTCGCTACGGCAAAAAAAGTGACTGGCATCGTTCGATTTTATAAGGGCAAGGTCATTGAAATCGAAGCACCTGATCTGTAGGCGCTATTTTATTTAGATTTAATTTAACCCTCTAAGCGATCTGCTGGAGGGTTTTTTTATTTTGTGGTGGAGTGCTCCGCTTGGGCTTTTTTGCACTGTTTTTGAAGACCATTAATTGTGTATCCATATCTTGATGTATTATCCGAAATAAATCTGTTTTTTAGAATATAGAGTTAGTGTTAATTGGACTTAATTCATGCATGTTACCCATGGGAGTGTGTAAAAATATTTCATAAGAACAATTGGCATAGAATAAGCTAAATTATGGTTGAATGTTATATGGATGGCTAATTCACGATTCATTCTGAGAAATACAATATACTAATATAGGGGA
>DOCS01000228.1:0-4351 GCA_003503355.1 Opitutia bacterium | reverse complement strand
TGCTTTTTACTTTCGATGAAATTAATGATAATGGTGGTGTGCTCGGTAAGCAGATCGAGGCAGTCGTCGCAGACGGTGCATCGGACTGGCCAGTTTTTGCTGAAAAAGCAGAGCAACTGTTGGCTAAAGATAAAGTTGCCGCGACTTTTGGTTGCTGGACTTCAGTGAGCCGCAAGTTCGCATTGCCAGTCTACGAGAAGTATAACGGCCTGCTCTTTTACCCGGTGCAATACGAGGGTGAAGAAGAGTCTCCGAATATTATCTACACAGCTGAAGCAGTTGGCCAGCAGGCGATCCCTGCTGTGGATTACTTGCTCGCTGAAGGTTACAAGAAGTTCTACCTGATCGGTACGGACTATGTGTATCCGCAGACCACCAACATTGTTCTGTTCGAATACTTGCTCTCTAAGGGTATTCCCGTCGAAAATATCGGCGGTGGCATTCGCTACGAAGGTGATGTTGCAGTCTCTGCAGGTAACTACACTCCATTCGGTCACACTGACTTCCAGCAAATCGTTGCTGAGATCAAGGACTTCTCCGCTTCCGGTGAAGCTTGTGTAATTAACACAATTAACGGTGATGCCAACGTTCCTTTCTTCAAAGAGATCGCTGCGTCCGGTCTCACTTCGGATGATTGCCCAATCGTTTCCTTCTCACTCTCCGAGGATGAGTTCCGCGGTCTGCCGACCAAGGACTTGGTTGGTCACCTCGGATGCTGGACATACTTCATGTCGATCGACTCTGCTGCGAATGACAAGTTCAAGGCAGACTTCCAGACTTGGTTGGCAACGAAGGCTCCAGACGCCGTCCAAAAAGAAGGCCGTGTGACATGCTCACCAATGGTTCTTTCGTATGACGGTGTATATCTCTGGAAGGCTGCGGTTGAAAAGGCCGGCACATTTGAGCCATCAGCTGTTATCAAGGCACTTGAAAGTGGGATCTCGTTTGAAGGTCCTGGTGGCACAGTGACTAGTCAGAAGAATCATCACGTAACCAAGACTGTTTACATCGGTGAGACGCTTGAAGATGGGCAGTTCGAAATTCTCGAAGTGATTCCTGATGTGTATGGTGAGCCATGGCTCAAAGGCACTTTTAAATAATTTTTCATAGACAGTTGTTTTGTTTGGCGGGGCTGGGGAGATCTTTGATCTCACTAGCCCTTAGCTTTTGGCTTAAAACCCTTGGTTGGCGTGAGATGTGCTAACTTTTTTATTTTTATGATTTCTGTAGCTAAGTCTGTTTTAATTAGTTCATTTCGATCGCTGGTTTCACTGCTGCTGTTCGGATTATGTTGTTCGGTGTCCTTCGGCGCGTCTGAGCGTAATGCCCGTGTGGTGTTTTCTGAGCTGATAGTCGCAGAGAAATCAGATCAGCAAGTCTTGTTGCAGGAGCTGTCTGGCTATGGTGATCCAGCAATAGCCAACATCTATGAGGCGTGGCGAACGGGTGGTATCTTTACTTTGACTGGCGGCGATGCAGTCCGGTTGCTGCAATTTACCGATGAGCAGTGGTCGCTCGTTGCAACAGGTGAAGCGGTGACACTCTCTGAGGACGAAGTCGAAGTCGCTGAGAAGACCCGGGCATCCCGTTCCGTACGTAAGCAGATGAAGGGTCTGTTGGATACGCTGGGGCTTAAGGCCGATGATCCAAATGTGCGTATTAATTCCGCGATTAAGATGGGTCGTAGTCTCAAACCAGAGTTTGTCCCGGCTTTAGAAGCACGGCTGGAAGTCGAGGGATCTGATGAGGTGCGCGCTGCAATTCGAGAAGCGCTCGCGATCAGTCTCCTCGAGAATGGCGATGCGGCAGAGAAGTTGGCATCGGTTGAGGAGCTAGCAGAGTTGAAATCGGTCGCTTCGCGTGGCTTCATTGAGAAGGTGTTAGAGGCAGAAGTGACTGCCGGACGTGCGGATAGTCCGCTGGCGATCGCATCCTCGACCACGCTGCGGACGATCGCAGAGCATATGAATTTAATGGAGTTCCTCAGTAGCTTTTTCCGAGGGTTCAGTACGGGGTCGGTACTGTTAATCGTGTCCTTTGGCTTGGCGATTACCTTCGGTTTGATGGGTATTATTAATATGGCGCATGGTGAGTTCGTTGCGATCGGTGGCTATACCACTTACATGGTGCAGACCTTTTTCATCAATACATGGGGGCTCAGTAGTGAGGCTTTCGGGTGGTACTTTGTGATCTCGTTGCCACTTAGTTTTTTAGTCGCGGCAGGATTTGGTTTGGTTTTAGAGAAATCAATTATCCGTTTTCTCTACCGACGTCCCTTAGAATCACTGCTGTGCACCTGGGGGATTTCGATGGTCATGCAACAGTGCTTCCGGTTGATTTTTGGCGCGGCTAATGTGCAGGTGAACAATCCGACATGGCTAATGGGCAACCTCAGCTTTGGTGGATTTAATATGAGCTACACACGCTTGTTCATTATGTTCATCGCCCTAGTAGTCGTGCTGCTGACCTGGTTACTGCTACGTAAGACCAACCTCGGCTTACACATCCGCGCGGTGATGCAAAATCGCGGCATGGCGAGCAGTCTCGGCATACCAGTGGCTCGTGTGAATTCGATGACTTTTGCGCTCGGTTGCGGCCTTGCGGCCTTGGGTGGTTCAGTGCTGTCGCAGATTGGTAATGTGGGGCCGCTGATGGGGCAGCAGTATATTGTCGATAGTTTCATGGTTGTGGTCATTGGCAGTGTCGGGAACTTGCTCGGTGCGGGCCTCTCCGCCATGGGCATTGGTCTGGTGGATCAGTTGCTACAGCCAGCGCTTGGTCCGGTGATGGGTAAGATTACAGTTTTCTTTGTGATTATCCTATTCTTGCAGTGGCGCCCTGGTGGATTATTCCCCGCACGCTCACGCAGCTTGGACGATTAAATTCAAAAACGTTTATACTATGCTTTCTACTGAAACTAAGAAAGAGGCTGGCATCTTTTGTATGGTTGCCGCGCTCCTCATGTTACTCCCCGGCTTAAATGCGTGGGGGCCTGAATCGGGTTTGCTCTCGGTAAGCTCCTTCCAAGTCTCGCTGTGGGGTAAATATCTGACTTACGCCATTCTCGCGATGAGTCTCAATTTACTCTGGGGCTATACCGGCTTGCTCTGCCTCTGCCAGAGTTTGTTCTTCGCTCTGGGCGGTTATGCGATGGGCATGTATCTGATGCTCGCGATTGGGGATGCAAGTGCGGCAGAACGTGTCTTGCCCGACTTCATGGTTTTCATGGGCTATCAAGATCTGCCGACTCACTGGAAGCCATTTGATAGTTTCTGGTTTGCGTCAGGTGCGGTGCTCTGGGTGCCGGGCTTGGTCGCATTGATCTTCGGCATACTTGCGTTTCGTTCCCGCATCAAAGGTGTATATTTCTCGATTCTAACCCAGGCGCTCACTTACGCCGTGTGTCTATTGTTCTTTCGCAATGACTTTACCTTTGGCGGTAACAACGGATTTACTGACTTTAAGGAAATCCTCGGCCATAGTATCAACGATCCATCGACCACGCGTTGGTTGTATATCGGCTCAGCGTTGTTGTTACTGTTTACCTATCTGATCACTTCTGGATTGCTCGCATCCAAGCTTGGCAAGGTGCAGCAGGCGATTCGTGATTCAGAAAACCGCGTGCTCTTCTCTGGGTATTCCACTACCAGTTTCAAGTTAGTCATCTTTACGCTATCCGCAATGATTGCAGGTGCGGCGGGTGCGTTGTATGTGCCGCAGGTCGGTGGTATCAATCCGAGTTTGATGGAAACCGGTAAGTCACTCGAAGTGGTCGTCTGGGTCGCCGTCGGTGGACGAGGAACCAAGTGGGGCCCTGTGATCGGTGCGATTTTGGTGAATCTGTTTAAGAGTTATACCACGCAGGCGTTCCCCGATTACTGGTTAATTATGATGGGCGGCATGTTTGTCTTTGTGGTGCTGGTGATGCCCAACGGTATCGTCGGTGTTTACCAGCAGGTCAAAGCGAGTATTGCCCAAAAACGTTCACTTCAAACTGCGGAGGCTTAATTGTGATGTCGAATCCTCAACATAATCCACTTTACCGAGATACACCGCTGATCTTGTCGGTTTCCGGTGTGAGTAAATCCTTTGATGGCTTTAAGGCGATCAACGACTTGAACTTCTATCTCGAAGAGGGCGAACTGCGCACCGTGATTGGGCCGAATGGCGCGGGCAAGAGCACCTTTATGGATATCATCACCGGGCGCACCCGTCCCGACCTAGGCACGGTGACACTGCATGACAATGACGGTCACGACATGGACCTTACCAAACTGCGCGAGTATGAGATAAACCGCCTCGGCATTGGTCGTAAATTCCAGACGCCGAGTGTGTATAAGTCGCATACGGT
>DOCS01000180.1:4310-5456 GCA_003503355.1 Opitutia bacterium | reverse complement strand
TCCGAAACGCGCTGCGAATTGTGCGACATCAACTGGGAATCACTCAATGGGGAAGAACAAACCTGCCTCGAAGCGATCAGCGCGGCACTCGACCAAAGCCCCAATATTCACACGAATCAGACTCTTAGCAAAAGTACCCAAGCCTACCCTCGCGTGCTCAAAATCAAAGCCCAATGGTTGGAACTACGATCAGAGCTGGTTGAACTACGCCTAAGCCACACAGCAGACCAAGCGTCATACCAACAATTACTCACACAAATCCTCACCACGACAACCGACAATTGCATGCAACGGCCACCCGTGGTGGATCGCATGTTAAATAGCCTACACTTCTCGCGTCACGAAAGAATTCAGGTTTCCTGAACTTGAACTATCCCAAAGCCAACCGGCACTAAACGATCAGCCAACTCACTACTTGACCCCAGCAAACAACTAGCTCCTATAATCCACGATTAATTTCCACCTCACTTTTGCAATGCCCTTAGCCTACCGCCGCGCCCCAATACTGCTACTAGCCTTCCTTATTGGAGCAAACACGCAACTTATCGCCGACATCACTTCAGGACCTATGCTCAGCCACGTCGAGATGCGCGAGGCCAGCGTCTGGCTCCAGACCGATACAACCACAAAGGTTCGCGTGGCTTACGCAGAAGAGGGGAAAAAAAATGCACTGAAGTGGAGCAACCTCGTCCAAACGAATAACGATTACGACCACACCGCGAACATAACATTGGATGCCGTCGAGCCCGGCAAACACTACAACTATCGAATTGAACTCAACGGCAAACTTCAAACACCCCTCAACACATTCGCAACGCCAACCAATTTCCAAGGACACACCCCACCACCCGACCTTCGCATCGCGCTAGGCGGCGCACACTACGTCGCTGAAGACGGCTTCGAGCCCCCCTACCAAACCCTCGGCGGCGGCTATCGCATTTTCTCAACGATCCTCGAAGCGGATCCTGACCTCATGATCTGGACAGGCAACACCGCTCACCTCCGAGCCAGTGACTGGAGTTCCCAAAGCGGCACCTTGAAGCGATTCTCGAAAGCCCGAAGCGTCGCCGAGCTACAGCCCTTACTCGCCAGCATCCCGCACTACGCAACATGGAGCAACTCGGATTACAGCACTTCAAACGCCGG
>DOCS01000180.1:0-4253 GCA_003503355.1 Opitutia bacterium | reverse complement strand
CACTCGAAGGGATCGCGACACGGTTCCGCCGGTCCGACGTCGACTTCTTCATGCTCGATGTCCGTAGTTATCGCGACGATATACCGACAAGCGACCGCCTGCCCCAAATCCTAGGGCACAAACAAATCGAATGGCTGCGGCAGGAAATCCTCCGCAGCACTGCAACCTTCAAAATAATTATCGCGGGCGCCCCCATTCTCAACCCAGCCGACAACCGAAACAACCTGAGCCATGCCAGCCGCGAGCAGACTAAACTGCTGCAAATGCTCCGCAATGAGCGCATCTCCGGGGTGTTTTTTATTAGTGGCAGCAAAGACTACGGCGAGCTCACTAAACTGGAGCACGCCGGCAGCTACAATTTATACGATCTCACGCTCGGTCCACTAACCGCAAACCCGCTAGAAGATCCAAACGAGCTTAACTTCTTTCGCATACCCGGCAGCAGCACCTATGAGCGCCACTTTGCCTTGATCGACTTCACCGGCACCGAGAATGATCGCCAACTTACGATTCGCGTCATGGGCATGGACGGTAAAAAGCTGTGGAAGCGGACCATCAAAGCGAGCCAGTTACAGCATCCTCATTAAGAGAAGAGCCTAATTGAACGAGCGCCCACACCCGCAGGTGCTACTAGCATTCGGATTACGCACTTCGAACCCTTTGCCCGAAAGGCCATCGTCAAAATCGACCTCGCTACCGTCCAGATACTCGAAACTGGTCTCATCAACCAAGAAAACCACGCCGTTGCTTTCAAACTGGTGATCGCCCTGCTTTTGTTCGTCGAAAGACATACCATACTCGAAGCCCGAACAGCCACCCGCTTCAACCAGTATACGTAACTGTTGTCCTTCGCTGCCCTTCTCGGCCTGTAACTTTTGAATTTGTGCCACCGCACTGTTTGTCAATGTGATCATACATTACAACAAACTTGCTTCGTCACGCGTGTCAACCTACGGCTCACAAACAAACTGAAGCATTTCCCATGCTAGAAAAGCATAAAAACTTGATATCTAATCAATTTAGCCTTTTATTAACATCGTGGTACAACTTAAACACATTTTCAACGAATTACACTTCAAACTAGTGCGCACGATCGCTGAAGGCGGAATGGGAGTCGTTTACGAGGCAACACAAATGGGCACTGGCCGATTCAGCAAACGTGTGGCGATTAAGTTAATACGTGAAGAGTACTCCCAAATTGATGAGTTTCGACAGAATTTCATCGGCGAAGCCCGTCTAGTTGCCAATCTCATCCACACAAATATCGTCCAGACCTACCACCTAGGAGAAATCAGCGGGATGTACTTTATGACAATGGAGTATGTCGATGGCATCACATTGGAAGACTTCATCCAACGCCACACACTGACCGGCCAAGCCATTCCAATCGATTTGGCTGCATTTATTGTGTCCCGCATTTGCCGCGGGCTCTCTTACGCGCATCAAAAGTGCGACCTAGATGGACGCCCACTTGGCATCGTACACCGCGACGTCAACCCGCGCAACATCATGATCGCACACGAAGGCGACGTCAAACTCACCGATTTCGGAATCGCCAAAGCACTCGACCTTATGTATAGCGAGGAAGGCGAAACCATCGCAGGAAAAGACGAATACCTATCGCCCGAACAAGCCCGCCGCGAAGTGACCGATAACCGTGCGGATTTATTCAGTTGCGCCATAATTCTAGCCGAAATGCTGCTCGGCGAAAATATGTTCGAGGCGAAGACAAGCCAGATCACGCGCCGCAACATTCTGGAACTGCCGATCCCGGATTTCACGACCAAGCGCGGCAATCTCGACCCTCGCCTCGACGACATCCTCCAACGCGCATTCCAGCGCGACCGCGACAAGCGCTTTCCAAGTGCTCAAATCATGCTCACTGCTCTGGAAGTATTCCTGTACGGCGAAGGCTATGGCCCGACCAATGAAAAGCTCGCCAGCTATACCAAAGATCTTTTCGGAACAGATGGCAGCAGCGCCGCCAAGCGGTGGACCGCAGGCCAGACCCCAGGACTCGAACTGCCCCAAGAAGCTTAGGTCCAACGTACACGCAACCTATGAACTCACAGGGTTATCAGCAGGTCCAAAAGCAAACGCAGTCGCTGGTCCTCGCGCCACAGCTGCGGAATTCATTAAAAATCCTGCAAGCCCCTGCTGTCGAATTACGCACCTCGATCCTTGGCGAGCTTCAAGCCAATCCACTGCTTGAAGAACTGGCAATTGAGAGCATCAGCGTCGAACAACAGAACGAGGAACCGAGCTCAAACGAATTAGAGCAAGACGAAGAGACTGAGTTTAACCCCGAAGATTTCAGTGCATTGGAACGGATCAGCGAGGACATGCGCGAATACTACGCACAAGAAAACACAGGACAAAGTTATACATCAGAAGACCTGGAACGCCGCGAACACTTCATGAACTCGCTCACTACGAGCGTTTCGCTACAACAACACTTAATCGAACAAGCAGAACTCGCAGACTGCTCGAATCAAGAACGCGAGGCCCTGCTCTACCTGATCGGCAGTATCGATGACAACGGCTTCCTGACCGAGACGGTCTCGAATATTGCGCTCAATAGCGGCATCCCGTATAGCTCAGTAAACAAGGCGAGTCAGACCCTCAAAACTTTTGATCCCACAGGCATCGGCACCCAAGATATACAGGACTGCCTGGCGACCCAACTAGAACTACGCGGCCGCGGCACTTCAATCGCTGCCCGCATATTGCGTGATCACTTCAAACTGCTCCTGCGCCGCCGCATCCCCGAACTAAGCCGCAAGCTAGGCTCCTCCAGCGAGGAGATCCAAGACGCGATCGAAGAAATCGCGACCCTAGACCACGCCCCCGCAAAGCGCTTCAGCCCAGACTCCAATGCGGTAGTAGAGCCCGATGTGACTGTCTGCAAAGATGAATACGGTGAGTGGAAGATCACCCTCAACAACGACTACATTCCACGCCTTCGCATCAGTAGCACCTACAAGGATATGCTGGCCAAAGGAAACCTCAATAAGAAGGAAAAGGAATTTATGCTCGAACACATGCGATCCGGCAAATTCCTGATCAATTCTATCGAGCATCGCCAGCAGACAATCGAGCGCATTACACAGCAAATCCTGGAATTCCAGAGTGATTTTTTAAACGCAGGCGTCGCCAAATTACGCCCACTGACAATGAATGCAATTGCGCAAACAGTCGGCGTCCATGAGACCACAATCAGCCGTGCCATTGCCAACAAGTTTATCCGCACTCCACACGGCGTGTTTGCCTTCAAATACTTCTTCACTCCCGGGTACACATCCTCCAGCGGCGAATCGGTCTCCAATAAAGTAATCAAGGATATGATCAGCCACATTATTGGAGAAGAAAATCCCGCCAAGCCTTATAGCGACCAGGCCATCGTTAAACTGCTGACCGAAAAGGAGATCAAGATCGCCCGCCGCACCGTCGCTAAATACCGCGAAGAACTCGACATCCTGCCGACCAACCTGAGACGACGGTACCAATAACGTACGCACAAAAAAAGAGGAGCCCCAACTGGAGACTCCTCTTTTGTGAAAAGATACGGACGCGTATTATTGATCTGCCAGCGGAGCCAACAACTTGTCGATCACGTCGCGGGATGAATAGCTTACTGTCTCCCAATTAACAAAACGCCCCAACTTACTGACGTCGTCACCACTGGTCACCATGGCCGGCTCAGAACCGCCGTCCTTGTATTTTTGAGGCATACCGATAGCCGCCATCAGCCCATTACACAGACATTTACGGCCCACAGTGTCCTCTTCCTTACCTCCTTTTTTAAGGTAATCTTTAACTGGCTCAGAGGGGCAACGGTAGCCAATGCTAGCATCCGCTTTTTTGTAGGGATGACGCAGGTAGCAAAGATCGCAAATGCGCTTACGAGATTGATATACCCCATCCTCCCACAAGGTATCCTCAAGTTGCACCACCTTAAACGGGAAGCCAGTCGGCGAACCGCGCGCATCAGTAAAGATCTTAGCGTCGCCCGTCTTGACCTTCTTTAAAACACGCTTCTTGATCGCCGCATCGAAACCAGATTCGTCACAGTAGGCAAATGCAGTACCCACTTGAATCCCGGTAGCGCCTTGCGCCAGAGCATCCTTCAGGCCGGTCTCGGATGAGCCGCCACCAGCGAGCCAGAACGGAATCCCCATTTTACTGAGCTGCGCTAAATTAGCCTCATCTTTCTCACCGTAAATCGGCTCGTTCTTTTCGTTGAGCTTCATGCC
>DOCS01000011.1 GCA_003503355.1 Opitutia bacterium | reverse complement strand
CATCGCGATGGCCAATGATACTGAGTACGGGCTGACCTCCTCGGTGTTCTCCAATGACATCAACGAAGCGATGAATTTAGTTGAGGCGCTCAATTTTGGCGAGACCTACATCAACCGCGAGCATTTCGAAGCGATGCAAGGTTACCACGCGGGTTGGCGTAAGTCCGGTATTGGTGGGGCGGACGGTAAGCACGGGCTGTATGAGTTCATGCAGACACAGGTGGTTTATTTACAGCGCTCATAAGGATGACTGAGCGACACATTATGGAGATCACTGACAAGCCTCTGGTTGCTCTCGCAGGTGCGAGTGGATTTGTGGGCACTCATTTACGCATGCGCCTGGAAGCGCAGTTCCGATTTCGTGCTTTGACGCGCAGTCACAATGTGGCGGAGCAGCGTGATTCGGGTCAGGCCACCCAGTGGCAGCATTGTGATCTGTATTCGTTGCCTCGGTTGACCGAGGCGCTGCGGGGCTGCACGCTGGGGATTTATCTGGTGCATTCGATGGCGCCCTCGTGCCGCCTGATGCAGGCGAACTTTGAGGATACTGACTTACTGTTGGCGGATAATTTTATACGCGCGGCAGAGGCGGCGGGACTCAAGCACGTGGTGTATTTGAGTGGTCTTTTGCCGCAAGGAGATGAGCCGCTGTCGCCGCATTTACGCAGTCGAGCCGAGGTGGAGGCGGTGTTGAAGAGTCGCTCCGTGCAGGTCACGGTGCTGCGGGCCGGCTTGATCTTTGGCCCTGGCGGGTCTTCGTTTTCAATGTTGACGAATCTGGTGCGCCGTCTGCCGTATATGATTTTGCCGGCTTGGGCCTCTTCGATGACGCAATCGGTCGATATCGAGAATATTTGCGACGCGTTTGAAGAATGCTTGTGTCAGCCACAATGGACGGGTGGAACCTATGATTTGGGCGGGCATGAGCCGATGAGTTATGGTGCGATGATTTGTCGCACGGGAGAATGGATGGGGCGGTCGATTCGCACCATCTCATTGCCGTGGCATTTCTTCGCGCTGTCTCGGCGCTGGGTTTCGTACTTCGGTCGCGTGCCTGTGGCATTGGTGCGTCCTTTGCAAGAGAGCTTGTTGCATGACCTGCGCGCGGCTCCGAATCCTTTACTGGAGCATTTAAAACCTCGTTTGATCGGTTTTGAAGATTCTTTGGCACGTGCGGTGGATCCGGATGGTCGGCCGTTGCCGAATCCGCGTAGCCGCACGCAATCGGCAGATCAACAGCATATTCGGCAGGCTCGGCGCGTGCGTTCGGTGCAGCGTATGGCATTGCCTGCTGGGTGGAGCGCCGGGCAGGTGGCCCGTGAGTATGGCATCTGGTTGAGCAGTCGCTATCGCGGATTGCTGAAGGTCGATACGGACTCGGCCGGAGTCGTGCGTTTCTCGCTCTTGAGTCGCCGGATCGTTTTGTTGGAGCTCACGCCTTCGCCGTTTAGTGAAGATGAGCGTCGTTGTGCGTTTTATATCAGCGGCGGTTTGTTGTCGCGTACGGTCGATCCGCCCGGGCGTTTGGAGTTTCGTACGTTTGCGCAACGGGGTTGTTTAATCGCCTCGATTCACGGCTTTGTGCCGACTTTACCTTGGTGGTTATATGTCAACACGCAGGCGAGGGCGCATTTATTGGTGATGCGCGCGTTTGGTCGGTATTTGAGTCGTGTATCGTAAGTGCCGGGTGAGTGTCGTATTGCGGCGGCTTTTTGGTTTGCCCCCGTTCAATCAAACCTTTGTTTTCATCGCTTTCCAAAGCGTTCTAACTGATGAAACAAGCACTAAAAATCTACGACACCACCCTTCGTGACGGCACGCAGGGTGAAGGGGTATCCTTTACGGTCGCGGCCAAAATCCGCGTCGCTGAAAAGTTGGACCAGTTTGGAATTGATTACATTGAAGGCGGTTGGCCAGGCTCCAATCCGCGCGACATGGCTTTTTTTGAAGAAGCCAAGAAGCTCAAGCTGCAGCATGCCAAGATTGCCGCCTTTGGCTCGACTCGCCGCGCCAGCCTGACGGCCGAGGAAGATCCGCAACTGAAGTTGTTGTTGGACGCAGAGACGCCGGTGGTCACCATTTTTGGCAAGACCTGGCTGTTGCACGTCACCGAGATCATCCGCACCACGGCGGAAGAGAATTTGAAGATGATCGAGGATTCGGTCCGTTTTCTCACCGAGAACGGCCGTGAAGTGATCTACGATGCCGAGCACTTTTTTGACGGTTATTGTGACAATCCCGAATATGCGCTGCAGACGCTGGAAGCAGCCCAACGTGGCGGCGCGATCAATCTGACGCTCTGCGATACCAATGGTGGCAAGCTGGTCAGTGAGGTGCAGGCAATCGTCAGCGCCGTATGCGAGCATTTTCCTAATACGCCGGTCGGGGTGCATTGCCACAATGATTCCGGTCTCGGCGTGGCCCTTTCGCTCGCCGGTATCGAGTCGGGGGCGAGCCTGATCCAAGGCACGATCAATGGTTTTGGAGAGCGCAATGGCAATGCCAACCTCAGTACCATTATCCCAAATTTGATCCTCAAGATGGGCGCCGAGCTGAACTGCGCACCGAATCTGAGCAAGCTCCGCGACCTGTCGCTGTTCGTTGATGAGATGGCCAATCGCGCCGCAGATGCGACCCAGCCCTTTGTCGGCACCAGCTCGTTTGCGCACAAGGGTGGGGTGCATGCCGATGCCGCTGCCAAGGTAAAGCATAGCTACGAACACATTGCCCCTGAATTGGTTGGAAATCGCACGCGTGTGTTGGTTTCGGACATGTCCGGCCGCAGCAGTGTGATGATGAAGGCCAAAGAAATCGGCGTTGAGCTCGACGCCCGCTCGCCTGAACTGAAGCATTTTCTCGGCGAACTCAAGGAACTCGAGTTCAAGGGGTACGAATACGAAGCTGCAGACGCGTCATTCAAGTTGTTACTCAGCCGCTTTCTCAAAGGTAAGAAAGAGGACTTTGAACTAATTGGCTACCGCGTGATGGTCAGTCATCAACCCACGCTCAATCGCATGATTTCGGAAGCGACCGTGCAGGTCAAAATCGGCGACCAAATTCACCACACTGTGGCGGAGGCAACTGGTCCGGTTGGTGCATTGGATCACGCACTGCGCAAAGCGATTGCCCCAGTGTTTCCCGAGATTATGGCGGTCGAGTTGATCGATTATAACGTGCGTATCTTGGAGACCGAGCACGGCACCGATGCGATTACTCGAGTGTTGATCGAATCCACCGACGGTCAAGAGACCTGGGGGACGGTCGGTGCGAGCGATAATATTATCGAAGCCACATGGCGTGCATTGGTCGATTCGGTCGAGTATAAGATTCTACTGGACTCCGAAGGGTAGCGGCGATCTTGCGCAATGGTCTCAGGCGCCAGGCGCTCGCCTCGGGGGCACCTGGTCTGTATGATCATAGAGCCTGCAGCTGCTTTACCACAGCTGCGGGCTGACTGCTGAGCCGATTACCTCACGTGCATGGTAGTCCACCTCTGGTAGGAATTGGAGTCCGGTCTGTTGCTCGATGCGTGAGATCGACGTGATATAGTTGCGCAAGGAGGAGTCTTTGGCGTCTTGAGGGACCAGAAAGGCAATGGCGCGCAGGCCACCGGTCTCTGTCAGGTCAAAAGCGATCGCATAAAAGCTGTCGGGGATCGGTACACCAGATGCCAGTTTGGAGCTTTTCGCGTGCATCACGGGGCCTGCATAGATCCAGATTTCACCAAAGCGCTTGGGGTAGGTGACGGTCAGCTCGTGGATGAGACGTTGCCACAGGCCTTGTGCAAAGTCATCTGTCATCGGTGCTAGGTTGGTCACTAGGTGGGCTTCGTTGGCTCCCTCTGCACCGAACGCGTGTGCCAATGCCGCCACCGGCGCGATCGGCTGAGGTGTCCATTTGCCGAGTTGCATAGCGTGTGCGCTTAGTTGGCGGATGCGCGGGTCTTCAAAAAAAATGTTCGGCAGTTTGGCTGTGTGCTGGTCACGCTCATTGAGCTTGAAAGCAACGCAACGCGATTGCCGCTGCCGCTCGTTGTAGAGGTTGAGGTAGCTTTTGTTGCGCAGCACGCGGATGGGGGAACTGGATAAAGGAACGCCGGCAATTAGCGGTGTCTCCTCATGGCCGAGTTCGCCACCTTCGACCACCAGTCCCTGGCTTTCCGGCATGGTATCGTAGATCCTGTTGAGCGCCGACACGATCGGTCGAGGCATCGACTCGGGGGCGCGCGCCGCGTGGATTGTGCGAATCGCAATGCGCTCCATTTTAGCACGCAGCTCGAACGAGCCGAAGTAGTAGGTCGCTATGATGGCGCCTAGAACCAAGATCAATACAGCCAACAGTGTCCGCAGGATTGACCTTCGTTGCTGGTTTGCCTGCCCCCGCTTGCGCGAAGTGCTTCGTTTTCGTGCGGGGGGACGTTTCTTTTTTGCGCGTTTGTTAACTGCCATTTAACGCGTAGCAAAGCGAACTCGACCCGTTATTCAAGCGCGAGCTTGTTTAACTTTGGGCGAATCACCATCTGGCAATACGGTGCTGATTGATTCAGCCGGTAGTAATCCTGATGATACGCTTCCGCTGGATAGAATGTCTCCGCCGCTGTGATTTCTGTGACGATGGGCTGGGCAAACTCTGCAAGCGCGGCGGCCTTCGACAGCTCGGCTGCCTGGCGTTGCGCCTCACTGTGATAAAAAATCGCTGAGCGATACTGTGTGCCACGATCCGCCCCTTGGCGGTTCAAGGTTGTCGGATCATGCGAGCGCCACAACCAATCGAGCAGCGTCTCGTAGCTAACCACCGCGGGGTCGAATTCGATGCGTGTCACTTCCGCGTGCCCAGTGGTGCCGGTGCAGATTTCGCGGTAGGTCGGGTCTTTTACCTGCCCTCCCATGTAGCCCGATTCGACTGCTTGGACGCCATCAATATTTTCAAATACCGCTTCGACACACCAGAAGCAGCCAGCGCCGAAAGTGGCGGTTTCGAGAGAGGAGTTGTCTTCTGTAGTCATTGGAGTGGTTTTCGAGGTGGGTGGTTGTTTAGCACAGGACAGGGAGCTGAAGAGGCATGTGAGAAACAAGACTCCTGCTTGGGTTAGGCGAGTATGTGTTTTTTGTGGCATGCGCATGTGAGTCGTAAGTAGCGGCGTCTATTCCTTTGCATGTCGGCTCACTGAATTAATCTACAGCGAGATCACATTCGGGATCTGCGTCACGCGTTGGTAGATTGCGATGACTTCGTCGCACGAGTGTACGTGCATTTCCATGGTGTAGGCGGTAAAACGCCCACTGGACGACTCTTTGGCGCGCACCGGATCATCGGCGAACAGGGCCAGTACGGTTTCGGTGTGCTCCTTGGGCACGATGAATTTAAACGGATAGGTGCAGGGCCACTCGTAGTTGGCGTTTAGCGAGGAGCGGAAGGATTCTAGCGATTTGTCGTCGGTCATGGTCGGAAAATATGGAGCGTAGATGTGGGCCGCGTCAATCAATGCTGCGCAATCTCGTCGAGCACCTGTTGCTTGGAAAATTGTAGGCTGGGTTGCAGGATCGTGGCGGCCAGTTCCTTAGCTTCAGCCGCACGGCCGAGTTTGCCGAGCACCCGGGTCTTGTGGAGGTGGATGATTTCGCGGCGCAGCGATTGGTCCGCGGCAACGGTTTTGCGCAGTTTCTCCCAGTGTAACAGCGCGGCCTTCCAGTCGGGGCTGGCTAAGTCGTAGTAAGCCTCACCCATGCGCATCTGAGTGTCGAAGTTCTCGGGGGCGAGTTGCACTGCTTTCTGGAATGCTCTGAGCATCTCTCGATCGAGTGCATCGCGGCTGAAGAGGTTGTCCTCTAGGAATTCGTCGCGGAACTGATACAGCAGCTCCCCCAGTGCGAAGTGGTAGATTGGGGTTTCCGGTTCGAGCTCGACGGCGCTGAGGTAGAAGGTGAGCGCGGCTTTGCCCTTGCCGGTCTCCGCGAGGTGAGTGCCCAGTTGTTGTTTGACCACCGCAATCCTCGGATCGAGCTCGTCGGCTTTGAGGAAGGCTTTGAAGGCTTGCTCATTCTGCTCGATGCGGCGCAGCAATTTTCCATAAAGGATCAGTGCACTGACGTCGTCTGGGTTTTCGGTTAGATACGCGTGATAGGAGCGGACCAGTTCGTCGATGCGACGTTCCAAGTCAGCCGCGCTGTAAAACTCGGGGTCCTCGACGATCTTCTTATAGATCTTGTCTTCGCGCGAAGTGATCGCGGACAGGCGCTCGCTATTGAGGTCGGAACGCGTCGTCGCATCGCTGGTCGCAACGAGCGCGCTGCAGCTGATAAGGCACAGGATGAAAAACTGAAAGGTCATGCGTAGCATTGCTTTTATTGAAGCACTAAAGGCCCGCGAAAGACGAAATTAAAATGAATCGCCGCCGTCGAAAAGTCAGCGTGCGCAGCGCAGCGGCGGGAGACGTCTGCGAGTGATTGTTGGGAGACTAGCGGACCTGCCGCGACGCTCAAAGTTCAAAAAAGAATTTCCAGCGTCGCATCGCCCGTTCGCGAAAGTCTTCGAGGATGGTGTAGAATGCTGGCACCAACAATAGCGTGATGAAGGTGGCAAACAGCACGCCGAAGCTGAGCGAGATCGCCATCGGTATCAGGAATTGAGCCTGCAGGCTGGTTTCGAACAGCACCGGCATCAGCCCGCCGAAGGTCGTCAGCGAGGTGAGGATGATCGGACGGAAGCGTTTCGCGCCGGATTCTTCGATCGCCTGTCGCAGCGGCATGCCTTCCGCGCGTTCCTGATTGATGAAGTCGACCAGCACCAGGCTGTCATTGACCACCACCCCGGCGAGTGCGACGAAGCCCAGCACCGAGAGAATACTCATCGGTTGCCCCATGATCATGTGGCCGCCGATCGCACCGATCAATCCGAAGGGGATGACAATCATGACAATGAAGGGCTGAATATAGGAGCGCAGTGGGATGGCGAGCAGGGCGTAAATGATGCAGAGCGCGATGATCGTCATCAATTGCAGGCTCTTGAATATGTCGGCCTGCTCGCGGGCTTCGCCTTCAAACGACCAGGTGATGCCAACCTGATTGTTGAGAAGCTCGTCCATCACGCTAGCTCGCACCGGTTTTTCGGTGAGTGTGCGAATCTGTGTTTCGAGCTGGCGCAGGCGTCCATTTTCGAACACATAGCTGCTGCCTTTGAGGTCAGCTTTGATCAAGTCGAGTTGTGCGACTGCTTTGTCGGCATCGGCGGTGATATTGATCACGCGGCGACGGTCGACGCGCGTAATCGCAGAGTAGCCTTCTGTAATGGTGAAGTCGGCCACCTCTTCGAACGGGACTTCGCGGCCGTCGGGCGTGCGGATGCGCAGCTCCTCGAGGTTTTCCACCGAGCGGCGTTCATCGAGCGGGTAGCGCACCATTACTTTAATATCGTCGCGACCGCGCTGGATGCGTTGCGCTTCGATTCCGTAGAAGGCGGCGCGCACTTGGCGACCGAGATCGCTCTGACGCAGACCGAGCGTTTGAGCCGATGGGTTGATCTGAAGCTGGATTTCTCGTTTGCCGCTACTGTAATTGTCCTTGATGTCGAACAGCCCTTCGTAAGTGGCGAGTTGGGCTTTGATACTTTCCGCAGCGGCTCGGAGTTCGTCGAAATTGCGCCCCGAGAGTTGAATATCGATCGGCATGCCGACGCCGCCGGCGGCGTTGGCGCTAAAGGAAAGTTCTTTGGTCCCCGCAATCGGGCCGATGAGCTCGCGCCAGCGGCTGGCTAGGTTCGGCGCGGAGAGCGCGTCAATGTTGCCGCCATCGGCGCGGTCTTCGCTCTTGACCAGTTCCACCGCAATTTCGGCGAGATTCGGTTTGGAAGTGCTGCTGGTGGCGCCCATCGGGCCACCGCTGCCCTCGAACGGTTGCCCACCGATGGTGATCACTGCGTTTTGAAACGGCTGCCCATACCCTTTGTCCTCCGTCTCTTGTGTCAGTTCATCGAGGCCGCGCTTCATTTGTTCGATCGCGCGGGTGGTCACCTCGACCGGCGTGCCTTCGGGCATGACCAGCTTGGCGACGATGTAGTCCGACGGTACTTCGGGGAAAAACACGAACGGGATGTGTTTGCCGACCAGCATGCCGATCATGATCATCAGGATGCCGACAAACAGAGCGACGGTGGCGTAGCGGAAGCGAATCGCCCAATTGAGAACTGGTCGATAACGTCGCTGTATGAAGCGCTCCAGGCCGTCGGCGATTTTGCGCTGTTGGCGCCGGAACCAGCCGAGGTTTTCGCGATCGTGCCCGCCGACTTTGCACAGTGTCAGGTGGTAGGGGAGTACCAGTTTCGATTCGATCAGCGACCAAATTAGGGTGGCGATGACTACCACCGGGATCGGAAAGAAGAATTTGCCGAGGAATCCGGGGATGGTGAGAATCGGCAGAAAGGCAACGATGGTGGTGAGCACCGCAAAGGTCACGGGGATGGACACCTTGTGCGTGCCCGCGACCGACGCCTCAACGCCGGGGCCGCCGTGTTTTTGAAATTGGGTAAACACGCTCTCGCCGACGATGATGGCGTCGTCGACCACAATGCCGAGCACCAGGATGAACCCAAACAGCGAGGCGAGGTTGATGCTGATGCCGAGCATCTGCAGGAAGATCATCGAGCCGAGGAACGAGATCGGAATGCCAAGCATTACGAAAAATGCCAGTGACGGGCGCAGGAAAAGGGTGAGGATCAGGAAGACGAGCAGCAGGCCGTACAGCCCATTCTCAATCAGCATTTGCAGGCGGCCCTTGAGGTAGTAAGTGAAATCGCGGAAGGCCTCGACCTCGACGCCGGCCGGCAACTGGCTCTCGATCTCCTGGGCGAAGCGTTGCACGCGGGCAGCGACGTCGAGGGCGTTCTGATCGCCCACCGCGAAGATGCGCATGAGGACTGCCTGCTGGCCATTGAATTCGGTGACCAGCGGATCGTCGACAAACCCATCGACGACTTCGGCCACGTCGCGCACGCGGACCACTGCGCCGTCATTCCGAGTGATCAGCGGTACCAATTCGAAGTCCGCACCTGTGTACGCTTTGCCGGTGGTGCGCAGCAGAATTTCGCCGCCGATGGATTTAATCGTGCCACCGGGGATGTCGACTGAGCTGCGGCGGATGGCTTGCACGACATCGTCGAAAGTCAGTGCATAGCGCCGCAGTGCGGTTTCGGAGACGTTGATCGAAATTTCAAACGCGGCGATGCCCTTGATGTCGACTTGGGTGATTTGTTCTTGATTGCTGAGTTCGTCGCGGATGCGCTCGGCAATTTCTTTGAGCGTGGTGGGATCTGTATCTCCATAAATTGCGAGGGAAATGACCTCGTTACGGATCAGGATTTCTTCCACAACCGGCTCTTCGGCTTCTTCGGGGAAGTTGTCGATCGCATCGATGCGGACCTTGATCTTGTCGTTGACTTCAGTGGCATCGTAGGTGCGTTCGACTTCGATCACCACCGAGCCGTAACCTTCGGCGGCGGTGGCGGTTATTTTCTTAATCCCTTCGACATCCTGGATGCGATCTTCGATCAATTCGATGACTCCGCTCTCGACTTCTTCGGGGGCAGCGCCGGGGTAGGGCACGCGTACCTGGACCAGATCGAGGTCGAGTTCTGGGAAGAGCTCGAGCTTGATGTTCGACGCGATAAACAGCCCGGCAATCATTACGATCCCGGCGAGCAGATTGGCGGCGACGCCGTTTTGTGTGAACCAGCGGATCATGGTGTTTCAGTGACCTCCACGGGCATGTTTTCGATGAAGTAGGCGATGGGGCTGCTCACGACGCGCTCGCCCGGTTCGAGACCCGCGCGGATGATGACCTGTTTGGCATCGCTTTTTACAATGTCCACGCGGCGAGTTTGCAGGGTGTTGTCGGCCGTCGCGATGTACACAGTGTCGGAACTGCGCAGTGCGTAGCGGGGAATTGAATACACCTGCTCCATGACCTTGCCCGTAATCTCAGCGTGCACGAATTGACCGCGCCGCAACACAGGCGCTTTGAACGGGTTCTGCACCTCGGCGACGGCATACAGTAGGCGGCTGGCGGGATCGATGGTCGCTTCCATCCGGCTGAGCTTGCCGTGCCAGATATGTGGTTCCATGCTGTTGGACTTGGTGATGCGAACGTCGATGCGTTCCGCAGCAGTGGTTTGCAGGAAGGTGGCTTCACGTTCGGTTATTGGCAGGCGAATCTCGGCACTGTCGGTGGCATAAATGCGTGCGATCGGGGCGGCCGGGCTGGCGGTCACGTATTGCCCGCGGTCGACTGTCTTAGAGAGCACGCGTCCGGTGTAGGGCGCTTTAACTTCGGTGCGTGCCAAGTCGCGTTGAGCTTGCCTGAGGATGGCTTCGGCGCTGTCAATTCGCGCTCGGGCTACGGCGAGCTGTGGCTTGCGCAGGGTGAGGGCGCTGGGGGTGCCTTCGCCCAGTGCCTCCCAG
>DOCS01000233.1:6997-11993 GCA_003503355.1 Opitutia bacterium | reverse complement strand
TAGATCCGTATCCATCGCAAGCTTCTGATTAAGCTTGTAACGACCGACACGTCCGAGGTCGTAACGACGAGGGTCTTGAAACAAACGCTTCAGCAATGCCTTGGCATTTGCTGTTGTGGGGGGCTCACCAGGACGAAGGCGCTTGTAAATATCCTTGAGCGCTTCTTCTTCGTTTTGAGTCGGATCCTTCTTGAGGCAACGAATAATCGCTCCATCATCCACTGTCGTGTCAATCGTGGTGACCTTCTTGAGGCCAGCTTGCTGGAAAGAGCGAATGATCGTCTTAGTCAGAGGCTCGAATGCACGAGCGAGCACGACACCCTTGTCGGCATCGACGATATCCTCTGTAAGCACGAGATTAGAAACAGAGTCACGCTTCAACGCATCTGTGACCGTGATCTCTTCAAGCTCGTAAAAGAGATTAAGAATATCTGCGTCAGAGCTGTAGCCCATCGCACGCAGCAGCGTTGTCAGGAGGAACTTACGACGACGGCGGCGACGGTCGAGGTAGACGTAAAGAAGATCGTTCTGGTCGAACTGCACTTCCAGCCATGTACCACGGTCTGGGATGATGCGGAAGGCATGAAGCACTTTACCGCTGGTATGCACGCTCTCTTCAAAAGCAATACCTGGAGAACGATGCAACTGGCTGACGATCACACGCTCAGCACCGTTAATGATGAAAGAGCCGCGTTCAGTAATCAACGGCAGTTCTCCCATGTAAATTTCCTCATCCTTAATATGGTCCTCTTCGCGCAGGCGAAGTTTTACATACAGCGATACGGAGTAAGTGACACCTTCGCGGATCGCTTCGATCTCGCTTTCGGTTGGAGGTGTTACGTTATAGCTGACATATTCGAGATGGCAGCGACTGTCATAACTCTCAATAGGAAAAACCTCGGAAAATACAGCTTCGAGACCAACTTGTTCGCGTTGGGTCGGAGCCAGATCCATCTGGAGGAATTCCGTATAGGAATCAATCTGATTTTCGATCAGATTGGGTGGCTGGATAACTTCCTTGAGTTGACCGAAATTAATGCGTTTTGACATAAAGCGGATGTCGGGATGACGGTTTAAAAAGAGTGTGTTTTCTGACAGGTGCCGAAAGTAGTCGGCTGAAAGACAAAAACAGCTAGGCGAGGCTCACCCGAGATGGGCGAGCTCACCTAACTGTGAAAATTGTGGGCTATTGAATATAAGCGAGGATGGATATCCGTTACTTCAATTCAACCTTAGCACCAGCAGCTTCGAGCTTCTTCTTGATCTCTTCTGCTTCGTCCTTAGTAGCACCTTCCTTGACTGGCTTAGGCGCGCTTTCAACAAGATCCTTCGCTTCCTTCAGACCAAGGCCTGTGATCGCACGAACTTCCTTAATCGAAGCAATTTTGTTAGCACCTGGAGCAACGAAGATGACGTCAAACTCGTCTTTTTCTTCAACAGCTTCTGCAGGAGCAGCGCCAGCAGCAGCAACAGCAACAGGAGCAGCAGCGCTTACGCCCCACTTCTCTTCGAGTTCTTTAACGAGATCTGCTACTTCGAGCACTGTAAGTGCGGAGAGGAAATCGACTACTTGTTCTTTTGTGATATCTGCCATGATGTTGTACCTTTCAATTGGTTAGCACCCCAAGTGTTGGGATATTTAAGAGGAAAATCCCTCCTAACCGGATTATTTTGGTTATTTTAAAGCCGTCCACTCCGAGGAGTGGACGACCAAAAGTTGATTGAATACTAAGTTGACTACTCGCCGTCTTTTTCGGCCTTGGCCTGAAGAGCGAACAGAATGCTTTGTGGAACAGCGTTGAGGATACGGACGAATCCGGTCGCAGGCTGAGTCATTAGGCCGAGGAGCTGAGCACGAAGTGCTTCGAGTCCTGGAAGTTTCGCCAGTACCGCGATCTCTTCTTTAGTCAGTGCCTTCTCATTCAGGATGCCGACTTTGACGTCGATTTTGTCCTTTTTCTTGAAGAACTCACCAATGACCTTAGCAACACCGGATGGGTTGTCACCACCGACGATGATTGCAGTTTGACCGGTCAAGTGCTCGCTGAGATCAGGGAGATTCTTGGCTGCAGCTGCGACACCGAAAATGCTGTTCTTGACAACGTGAAATTCAGCGCTGTGCTCAGCAAGTGAGGCACGCAGTTCTGAGATTTCTTCTACGGTAATACGCTGATAGTCAGCGAGGTAAACGTAGTCGGACTTGTCGAGGTGTTGATTCACCTCTTCAACGAGATATTGTTTTTCTAGTCTCATGTGATGTCAGTCTCCTTAGCTCTTGTTATAGGAAGCGGCGTCGACGCTGATCCCTGGGCTCATTGTCGAGCTAAGCGCCAACGACTTGAGATATTTACCAGTTGCACTCTGAGGACGGGCGTCATGCAAAGCAGCAACAGCTGCTTCCGCATTTTCCACGATTTGCTCAGGTGTGAAAGAACGCTTACCGATCACGATCGCGACGTTGGCAGTCTTGTCCATTTTGAACTCAACACGGCCAGCTTTTACCAGCTTGATACCTTCAGCGACTTCGTCAGTCACTGTACCGGACTTCGGATTTGGCATAAGGCCACGAGGTCCGAGGACGCGAGCCACCTTACGGACGCTCTTCATCGCACTCGTTGTGGAGATAGCGACATCAAAATCAGTCCAACCGCCAACAACCTTCTCGATCAAATCTTCAAGACCGGCTTCCTCAGCTCCAGCTGCAAGCGCTTCTTCAGGCTTTTCAGTGAACACGATCACACGGACTGTCTTGCCGCTACCATGAGGCAGCTGTAGAGTACCGCGTACCATTTGGTCACTCTTGCGAGGATCGACAGTAAGATTGGCATAAAGCTCAACGGTTTCGTCAAACTTTGCCTTTGGTAGTGTGTTTAATAACGCAGACGCTTCAGCGACCGTATAGGTCTTCGTCAAATCAGTCATTTCGACAGATTGGCGATAGCGCTTGCTTCCCTTAATTTGCTGGGTGGCCATAATATGTATATTTTCGTGGTTAAAAAATTATCCCGCAACTTCGAGACCCATCGAACGAGCAGTGCCCTCGATGATCTTAACAGCTGCATCTTCGTCCTGTGCGTTGAGGTCGTTTTTCTTAATCTCAACGATCTCAAGGATCTGCTTACGTGTAACCGTACCGACTTTGTCACGATTTGGCACACCAGAACCCTTTGCGATTCCGGCAGCTTTTTTAAGCAAGACTGCGGCTGGTGGTGACTTCAGGATGAAACTGAAAGAGCGGTCAGCGTAGACAGTAATAACCACTGGCAGAATCATGCCTGCCTGGTCCTTTGTCTTCGCATTATACTCCTTACAGAAGCCCATGATGTTTACACCCTGCGCACCTAGAGCTGGACCAACCGGAGGGGCTGGATTAGCTGCACCTGCTGGCAGTTGTAAGCGAATTTGTCCTATTACTTTTTTAGACATAGCTGTTTAGCTTTCTTCTGTTCTCTGGACTTGCCAGTATTCAAGTTCAACAGGCGTGAATCGCCCGAAAATAGATACGGAAACCTTTAGCTTACCCTTATCTGGGTCGATTTCCTCGATTTTGCCAACTAGGTTCATAAATGGACCATCGTTGACTTTCACCATTTCACCGATCTCGTATTCGATCTTAGGCTTCTCTTTGCCTTCGGCTTCCTGGACTTGATTGATGATGCGCTCGATCTCACTCTTCTTGAGCGGATTCGGACGGTCACCACCAACAAAATTGATGACACCATGCGCTTCGCGAACGAAATACCAAGGCTTCTGCAACAGGTTGCCGTCGTCATCATACAGACGCATATTTACAAAAATATAGCCTGGGTAAAATTTGCGCGTAATCGTCTTCTTCTTACCGCTCTTCACTTCCGAAACAGTCTCGGTAGGCATGAGCACTTCAAAAACATAGTCCTCCATCTCCTCNNACAGCGATAAACTTATCAAGATACTTCTTCGCCTTACCCTCTTGATTTGAGAGCGTTTGAACAGCGAACCAATTGGGGCCTGAAAATGAATTAGACATATTTACGTCTGGATCTTTAAAATTAAAGGTGCCTGAAATCAATGATGATTCGGCAATTTGCTACTGCACCCAAGAGGTCAGCAACTCTACACCATTCATCAGCGAGAAATCGGTCAGCGCGATAAAAGAACCAAGGATGACAGTCGCGAGAAGGACAACAATCGTCGAATCGCGCAGTTCTGTCTTACTAGGCCACGAGGCCTTCTTGAGCTCGACGAGCGTCTCCTTGTAAAAAAGGCGTGTGCTGGTGAATGGATTTTTCATTTGGATTAAAATGGCAGGAGAGGAGGGACTTGAACCCACAACTTACGGTTTTGGAGACCGTTGCTCTACCAATTGAACTACTCTCCTGTATTTTTTAACTGAAATTCAGCGTAAGACAGTAAAGCCGAGGGCCCTTTTAAAAGCCCTCGGCAGAAACTGGAATTAATCTAACTGAGGTTATTTGATAACTTCAGTGACACGGCCGGCACCGATAGTGCGGCCACCTTCGCGAATAGCGAAACGTTGACCAGGCTCCATAGCAATCTTCTTACCAAGCTCAATAGTCACGGTAAGGTTATCACCAGGCATGACCATCTCGACACCCTCAGGGCACTTGATGATACCTGTAACGTCGGCAGTGCCGAAGAAGAACTGTGGACGGTAACCGTCGAAGAATGGAGTGTGACGTCCGCCTTCATCCTTAGACAGGACATAAAGCTCAGCAAGCGCTGTTGTGTGCGGTGTAATTGTACCTGGCTTTGCGATTACGTGACCACGCTCAATTGCTTCCTTATCGATACCACGAAGAAGGATGCCAACATTGTCGCCGGCTTGACCTTGATCGAGCTGCTTGCGGAACATTTCAACACCTGTAACAGTTGTCTTCATTGTATCACCAAGACCGACGATTTCAATTTCTTCGCCAACCTTAACAACACCACGCTCGATACGACCTGTAGCAACTGTTCCACGACCTGTGATCGAGAAAACGTCTTCCACAGACAT
>DOCS01000233.1:6141-6930 GCA_003503355.1 Opitutia bacterium | reverse complement strand
GGCTTGTCGTCGAGAGCTGCTGTAGCAGAACCGCGAACGATAGTGATATCATCACCAGGATAGTCGTACTTGGAAAGGAGGTCACGTACTTCCATTTCGACGAGCTCGAGAAGCTCTTCGTCATCAAGAAGGTCAACCTTGTTCAACCAAACAACAATTGTTGGTACACCAACTTGCTTAGCCAAAAGGATGTGCTCGCGAGTCTGTGGCATAGGGCCATCAGAAGCAGAAACAACGAGAATAGCACCATCCATCTGAGCAGCACCAGTGATCATGTTCTTGACGAAGTCAGCGTGACCTGGGCAATCGACGTGTGCGTAGTGACGTTTTTCTGTCTCGTACTCAACGTGCGCAACAGCAATCGTGACTGTCTTAGTAGCGTCACGAACAGTGCCGCCCTTAGCGATGTCAGCATAAGACTTGAACTTAGCGAGTCCCTTGTCTGCTTGAACCTTAAGAATAGCAGTCGTTGTAGTTGTTTTACCGTGGTCAATGTGGCCAATAGTGCCGACGTTGACGTGTGGTTTTGTTCTTTCGAATGTTTCCTTAGCCATGATTGATGTTATTTGATGTTGAGAGATTATTATTACTTTTAGACTGGAGCCCTCGAGCGGGATCGAACCGCCGACCTCATCCTTACCAAGGATGCGCTCTACCACTGAGCTACAAGGGCACAAAATCCAGACTGTTAAAAGAGCTATTTCACCCCACACAGAGAGCGTGGAAAATGAAAGTCCGCGAAGTTGCGCTCCGACACTTGGCTCGTCAATACTTATCTTTAAAAAAACT
>DOCS01000233.1:4937-6114 GCA_003503355.1 Opitutia bacterium | reverse complement strand
ATTTAGTAAAATTGCCACGAAAAGCATACGCCACAGGCTTTTAGCACCCAGCGCGGCAATCGCAGGCGGCAACGTCAACAGAGCAATGACCAACACAATCCCCACCAGTGAAACGAGAATCACCACGGTCAAAGCTGTCAGCATCAATAAAAGGACATAGACCCAATCCGAGCGCACTCCGCGAATTAAAGCATACTCCGCATCAAAGCAGACCGCAACAATCTGCCGATGCCACACACCGAGAACACCGAGAATCAGCACCCCGACACCTCCGGCGATCCACAAATCCGCAGCAGTCACCAATAAAATATCCCCAAACAAATACGCCATCGGATCGATATAACCCGGCGTCCGCGCAATGAACAGCAACCCGACCGCCATCCCAGTCACCCAAATCGCGCCAATCACCGCATCCTCACGCTGCCTCGCCCGCAAAGAAACCCAACCAATCAGCCCGGCGGCGAGCAGTGCCACGATTGACGCACCCAACATTGGATGCACCCACCCCCAACCCAGCGCTTCGCGACAATACAGCGCCCCACCGATACCACCGAGCACAGAGTGCGCAATCGCCGCCGCCAAATAACTGATCCGCCGCGCCACGACAAAGGTGCCCACCGCGCCAAGTGGCACGCTGCCAATAAGCCCCAGAAAGAGCGCATAGCGCAGAAATGCCATATCCGGGTCGAGCAACGCTTTAAAAAAATCACCCATGATGATGCCCTCCATGACTATCGAGGTGCTCATGATCATGCTGAACCATGCGAACCTCAAACCCATATAGCTCACGCAAACGAGCCTCCGTCAATTCAGTCGTCGGATGCACATGCACACAGCGGTTCACACAGACCACCTTGGGCACCGAACGCGAAACAAAGGCCAAATCGTGCGACACCGTGACAAGAGTCAGATCCTTGCGCAATGCCTTCAGACTAGCCATCAAGCGCTCTTCTGCCGCCACGTCGACATGCGCGGTTGGCTCATCGAGCAACAACACCTCAGCATCAGCAACCAGCGCACGCGCAATCAGAACCGCCTGGCGCTGCCCCCCTGACAGGGCAGCAAACGAGACCTGCGCCTTGCCAGCCAGGCCCATCTGCTGCAGGGCCTCCATCGCACGCTCAGTGTCTTTACGGCTACAAAACCCAAAACTCCGCCGCGTCAAGCGCCCCATCAA
>DOCS01000233.1:0-4879 GCA_003503355.1 Opitutia bacterium | reverse complement strand
GGCGTATCACCCAGCAGGTGAACGGTCCCCACATCAGGCTGCAAAAGCCCCAGCATCAACTTCAACAAGGTCGATTTACCGCCCCCATTTGGCCCAACAATACAAACCGACTCTCCTTTATAAATATCAAAATCCGCATCCTCAACTACTAGCGAATGCCCATAGCTAAACGAAACCCCCTTAAAGCAGATCACAGGCTCCCCTGAATGACTCTCGCACGCACATGCAGTGTGCCCGCCGCAGTCGCTCATCGGGCAAACCCCTTTTCCAAGCGATCCGCAATCTGCTGCATACTGACCAAATAATCTTCAGACAGGATATCGAGCTCTAAGACCTCCACATCCAAGGCCCTCGCTAAAACTGTCGCCGTAGTGCGACCAAACTCAGGCTGCGTAAAGATCGCACTGACCCTTTCAGCGCGGGCCACCTTAATCAAATCCGCAATGCGGCGTGCCGAAGGCGCCGACCCCGCATGCTCAATAGACATCTGCCTCAAGCCGTAGCGAGTGGCAAAATGACCCAGCGCCGGATGGTTAATAAAGAATGACCGCCCGGCATACGGAGACAACTGGCGACTCAAAGCGGCATCTAAATCCTGCAACTCTTCAATCAGGACATCCGCATTGACTTGAAATTGCACCTGATGCTCAGGATCCGCCTCGATCAACGCATCACGCACACGGCAGACCGCCACAACCATCTGCACAGGATCGAGCCAAATATGAGGATCGTAGGCGGAATGATCACACCCAGCGTGCCCATGCTCATGATCATGGGCATGATGCCCCGCAGGCACATCCCCAGTCTGAACGATACGGACACCACGCATTGACGACTTAATTCGCCGAAACAAAGGCGCCTCAATCGGCACGCCGATACCAAAATACAAGTCAGAGCGCGCTAATTTAGCCATCTGTGCAGCGCCCGGCGCATACATCTCGGGACTTTGACCGGGACGTACCAGCACCTCGACAGAGACCGAATCACCCCCGACTCGCTCCACGAAATACTTTTGCGGCTGAATACTGACCCACGCGTGCACACCTTCAGTTTCCAGTTCTCGGCAACCGACCCACAAAAAAGCCACCACGACAGTGGCGACAACCCCTAAGACAGATTTAATAAAGTGTAGTCGCATATAATTAAGTTCCCCAAAAGAACCCTAGCCCCGACATCACTAACACAACTACCAAGTAGGGCTACGTCTCAAAATTGCGACAGCCCCATTGACTGCATTCATATTTACGAATGCTGGTACCCGGAGTGGGGATCGAACCCACACGCCATTACTGGCAAGGGATTTTAAGTCCCCAGCGTCTACCAATTCCGCCATCCGGGCATGGATGCTTAGGCATTAACAAGACCGCAAAAAATCAAGCCAACTCAGTATTGGCAAGTCTCGATCCTGCAGAATCAACTAAAAAAGTCGAACCTCACCGCATCACTTGGATAGATCGTAAATCGCGTAGCCTGCAAAAAGATTCGGCAGGCACCTCGACCTGCTACTCCAGTCTCCTGAAAGGCAGACACGATTTTCGACTTTGATCTGACGAGACACGCAAAAACGATCAAATTCGCCAACCGAAAATGGATTCGAGCGCAAGGTCTCATACCACGGTCGAGGGTAGACTTCATTGACCGTGCGTTGCCCCTTCAACAGAAAATTCACACGATTCAGCCAAAAACCATGGTTCACAAAGCCCACCGTCACACGCTTACCAACACGAAGGCCCTCGGCCAAAATCGCATCAGGATCATCCAGCAATTCTACCGATCGACTAAAGATAACGCGATCAAACGAATCATCTGCAAAGCTCGCCAACAGCGTACGCACATCGCCATGGTAGGCGGGCACGCCACGCTTCACACAGCTGAGAATTCGCTCAAAACTGATATCCACACCCACACCGTACACCGATTTCTTCCGCTGTAAGTACTCCAACAGAACCCCACGCCCACAACCGAGATCAAGCACACGATCGCCCTCACTCACCCATCGGGCAATGATTTGAAAATCAACTTGGCGACGCTTGTTTTGGGGATTCATACAGTCAATTAGCGGACGAGAAAGCAACGAATCAAGTCGTACAGTTCAGGCGAGCGCAGCAGAAAAGAATCGTGGCCAAAATCCATCGCCAACTCAGCATAAGTCGCATCTTTGCCTACACGCAACAAGGCTTCAGCAACTTCACGGTTCCCTTGAGACGGATACAGCCAATCCGAAGTAAAGCCGACCACTAAGCCCGGAGCCGTCACGGCCGAAAGCGTCGCATCTAGGGAGTCTGGCCCGTGCAAGTCGAAGCGATCCAATGCCTTGGTTAAATAAAGATATGCATTCGCATCAAAGCGCGTCACAAAACTCTGCCCCTGGTAGCGCAAATAGCTCTCCACTTCAAACTCCACGTCGAAATGCTCTTTGCCCGCGCTACTGGATCGACGCTTGCGACCGAACTTAGCCTCCATCCCCGCATCAGACAGGTAGGTAATGTGCGCCATCATTCGGGCGACCGAAAGACCATGCCCCGGCGGCTGTTCCGGATCATAATTGCCATTATCCCAAACCGGATCCTGCACGATGGCTTGACGCCCGGTACCATTAAAGGCAATCGCCTGAGCATTGTGCCGCGCGCAACAGGCCAGCGCGATGTAGCGCCCCACCCGATCCGGAAAATCGATGGCCCACTGAA
The DNA here is from genome assembly GCA_003503355.1 of Opitutia bacterium. Classification (GTDB taxonomy): domain Bacteria; phylum Verrucomicrobiota; class Verrucomicrobiia; order Opitutales; family Coraliomargaritaceae; genus Lentimonas. The sequence goes on along the minus strand of DOCS01000233.1, from coordinate 2,192 downwards.
GCGTTTGCATCCCCCCCATGCTGCCACCAATAACTGCGTGCAAGCGGTCAATCCCCAAAGAATCGAGCAACAAGCTTTGCGCGCTGACCATGTCGCGCACAGTCAACTTCGGAAAATCTAACTTATAACGGACGCCAGTCTCCGGATTAATCGAATCCGGACCGCTTGAGCCCGAACAGCCTCCCAGGGCATTCGAACAGACGACAAAATAGCGCGATGTATCAATCGGCTTCCCCGGACCGACCATGAAGTTCCACCAGCCCTGCTTGCGCTCTTCCATACTATGCACACCCGCGCAGTGATGGTTACCACTCAGCGCATGGCATATCAGTACAGCGTTGTCTTTGGCAGCATTCAGGCGACCATAAGTCTCATACCGCACCGTCAGTTCAGGAATCGAACCTCCCGACTCAAAACAAAACGGCTCGCGAGAAACAAAATCCTGATACTCAACGAAGCCAACCTCCCCTTCTCCAGAGATCAATGGTGCTTGTTCGGAATCATTCATTAATCGATATACAAAGAGGAAGCACACCAGCAAAAACTAGTGCAAAGGGATGCCATTGCGGTGCAATGGCTACGACTGTTTCAATAGCGAAGAAACTCCCGAACAAGGGAGGGTTAAAACCCCTTAATACTAAATAGACCCGTCACACTGGCATTGTCTTGAATGCGCTTGATCCCCTCGCCTAACAGCGCAGCGACACTGAGCACGGTAATTGGAACCCCGTCACGCTGCTCCACTGGCGTGGTATCGGTCGTAATCAAGCGATCCAGCAAGCCACCGGAGAGGCGCTCGTAGCCCAGATCGTTCAAAACCCCGTGACTCACCGCTGCCATCACACTCTTGGCTCCGTTCTTTTTCAGCAACTCTGCCGCCGCACACAGCGTACCAGCTGTCTCCGTCATATCATCGACCAACAGAATATCACGGCCCTCGACATCCCCTACAAGCGAGACTGCTTCAACAGTCTCTGCGGAAGTGCGACGCTTGGCAATAAATCCGAGTGGCACTTTAAGCATACTCGCATAGGCCGATGCCATCTTCATACCGCCCACATCCGGAGAAAAGAGAGTCAGATTCGTAGTATCAATGTCTTTAAGATACTCAAACAACACCGGAGAGGCGTACAAATGATCCACAGGAATATCAAAGAAGCCCTGGATTTGCTGCGCGTGCAGATCCACCGTGAGCACCCGAGTAGCACCCGCAGAGACCAACAAATTGGCGACTAACTTAGAGGTAATCGGCACACGCGGCTGATCTTTTCGATCCTGTCGCGCATAGCCATAAAAGGGAATCACTGCCGTGATGCTTCGCGCAGAAGCGCGGCGTGCGGCATCAATCATGATGAAGAGTTCCATCAAGTACTGATTAGCCGGATTACAACTCGATTGAATGATGAAAATATCAGCGCCACGGATATTCTCATTTATACGAACAAAGCTCTCTCCATCCGGAAAGCTCATCACCGTTGCATCACCAAGTGGCACATCGAGATAATCGCAAATATCTTTTGCAAGTTTCGGGTTAGAGTTCCCGCAGAATATTTTCAAGGATTGATCTTTCATATGAGTCACTCACTTGTGCCACGTTCAACCAAAGATTCGACACTTTTCTCGAGCTGATCGAATCTTTTAAACAAACTAGGCAGTCGACGCTGCAATACAGCAATTCGGTTAAACAACATCATCGGCTCCGCTGGGTTACCGCGCACAGTCTCCTTCGGCTCCAATGAACGGGTCACCACGGCTCCACCAGCCATCATTGCCCCCGAACCAATCTTAATATGCCCGACCATGCCAACTTGACCGCCCACGACGACTCCATCTCCCAACTCGGTACTGCCACCAATACCGACTTGCGCAACAATCAGACAGTGCCTGCCAATACGCACATTATGCGCGATCTGCACCTGATTATCAATCTTAGTCCCCGCGCCAATCACTGTTGAACCAAAGCGCGCCCGATCTATTGTTGTATTTGCGCCGACATCGACATCGGCCTCGGTCACTACATTACCAATTTGAGGCACACGCTGGTGCGCGCCTTGGTGAAATTGATAGCCGTAACCATCCGCCCCCAAAATACATCCGTGCAGGAGTCGGTTGCGCGGACCGACCTCACAAAAATCGCCAATCACAACACGCTGAAAAACATGCGTGCCGTCGTCGATCTTCGCATACCGCCC
>DOCS01000010.1:2670-3179 GCA_003503355.1 Opitutia bacterium | reverse complement strand
GAGTCCGCCCTCGCGCTGTTTGATCCTGCCCGCGGCGTCGACGGTGAGTGGGTGCACAGTCAGATCAGTTTGCACAAGGAATACGGCGGCGTGGTGCCCGACCTTGCCAGCCGTGAGCACTTGAAGAATTTCTTTCCGCTGCTGGAGGCGACCGACATCCTTGAGCGGCATCGCGAGATCACGCAGATTGCAGTCACACAGGGGCCAGGTCTCGCGGGCTGTCTGGCCCTCGGGATCGCCTTTGCCAAGAGCCTGGCACTAGCTTGGCAGCTGCCGCTCTGCGGCGTCAATCATTTGCGTGGCCATGCATATTCACCTTTCATTGCGCTGCACGCAGACGATCCAACAGGCTTTCCCGTCGCGTTCGAGGCATTGCTGCCGCACCTCGGCCTCGTCGTTTCGGGTGGTAATACCATCTTGTTTGAAATCAATACGGACAAACAGCTGCGCGTGTTGGCCGAGACGGTCGACGACGCCGCCGGTGAAGCGCTCGACAAAGGCGCCAAGCT
>DOCS01000010.1:0-2611 GCA_003503355.1 Opitutia bacterium | reverse complement strand
GCCAAGGCGTTCGACTTTCCCAAGTCGATCGCGCCACGCAATGAACGTCGCTTCAGTTTTTCCGGCCTCAAGACGAGCCTGCGTTACCGCATGGAGAAGATGGAGGATGCCGCACTCACCGCGGCGATGCCCGATATTTGCGCCTCCTATCAACGCGCGGTGATTGACCAATTAGTCGGCAAAACCAAACACATTTTGGAAGTCGATTCGTATCAAAGCCTCGGTCTGTCCGGCGGCGTCTCAAATAACAAAGCCCTGCGCGCGGCGATGGAGCGTTTAGCTCAGCGTTACCGCATGCCGTGCTTGATTGCCAAACCGCAGCACACCGGCGATAACGCCGCGATGATCGCCTTTGCCGCCTATGCCGATCCCGAGGGCGTGCGCCACGACGCGATCAGTATCGAGCCCGCCTTGCGCTTGGGGTAGTCGCTGAAGCCACAGGAATGAGGCTCTTAACTAGACGCTAAAGCGCAAAATCCTGACGTGGGATTGCTGCGTGCGAGCTCGGCATCTTAAGCGCCGCAGGCATCTTCCTTTCTGCTTAGCTGCGGCCCTGGAAGGTGAGTTCTGCGATGCCGGACTTGTCGAGTTCGCCTTTGCCCGCCTCGGTGAGCTTGCTGTATTGCTCAAAGGTTGCTTGGGCCAGTGGAGTCTGGATACCGTGGGAGGCGGCTAGGCTGAGTGCGATGCCAGAATCTTTGGCGGCGTGCGCGGCGGAGAAATAACATTCGTGGTCGCGCTGGATCATGTCTTCGGCGTCGGTTTCGAGCACGCGTGAGTTGGCGCCGGTTTGGCTGAAAATGTCGCACAACATTTTTAGATCGATGCCGAGGGCGTCGCCGATGCCGAGGCCTTCCGCTAGGGCGGCGGTGTTGATGTTCATCACCATGTTGACTAGCGCTTTGACTTCAGAGGCTTTGCCGGCCGCGCCGACATAGTGGAGCGCTTTGCTGAGGTCGTCGAGGAGCGGTTTGTGGGCGTTGAAGTCCGCCTCGTTGCCGCCGATCATCAGGAACAGCTCGCCGTTGCGCGCTTGAGGAATGCTGGATGCCATGCAGGCTTCCAGGCAGCGGGCACCCACGGCTTCGGCGGCTTTGTCGAGTTTGGTGTGAATCGCTGGCGTGAGGGTCGCGCAGTTAATAAAAGTTCGGTTTTCGGCTCCGGTGAACAGATTGTCTTCGCCGAAGAAGATCGCGTCCATCGCCTGGTCATCGGTTACGATCGTCAGGATGATGTCAGCATGGGCGGTAACCTCTGCCAGTGTCGAATAAGCGGTCGCATCGAGCTCGGCGGCGAGTTCAGCGGCGATGTCGTGCTGCAGATCAAACAGCGCCGCTATCTGGTAGCCTTGGTCGTTCAGGCAGCGAGCCATGTTGCTTCCCATGCGGCCGAGGCCGACGAATCCGATTGTGTGCTGTTTCATAGTTGTGTGCGTCGGTTGTTGCTGCGCGATGCTTTGCTTTGAGGTGGGCTAGGCGATTTCGATCCCTGTGCCGCCACTGCGGTCTTTGGCGATCAGCATATAGATGGAGGGCAAAAACAGCAGGGTGAATATCGTGCCGATTGCCATGCCGCCGACCAGTACCAGGCCGATCGAGTTACGTGCTTCCGCGCCGGCACCGGTGACCAGCGTGAGCGGAAAGTGGCCGGCGACGGTGGCGACGGTGGTCATCAGCACTGGGCGCAGACGCACCTCGCAAGCTTCTTGAATCGCATCGATTTTGCGTTTCCCTTCGCGTTGCAGGTCGTTGGCGAATTCGACGATTAAGATGCCGTTCTTCGCGACCAGGCCGACCAAGGTGACGAGCCCGACTTGCGAGTATATATTTAGCGTGGTTGTCCAGCCGTCGGTCCAAAACGGCAGGTTGGGATTCATCATTTTAAGGAACGTGAAAATCAGCGCGCCGAACATGGCGAGCGGCACGGAGCCGAGCAGAATGATGAACGGATCGCGGAAACTGTTAAACTGCGCGGCGAGCACCATGAAGATCAGCACGAGCGCGAGGCAGAAGGCGGGCAGGAATTTATTGCCTTCGGTGCGCAGTTGGCGTGACTCGCCATCGTAGTCGATCCGGTAGCCGTCGGGCAAAATTTCGGCCGCGGCGTCTTCGAGGAATTTCAGGCCTTCATCTAGTGGTCCCTTGTATACGCCGCTCATTTTAACCGCGTTGAACTGTTGAAAGCGGTTGAGCGAGCGCGGCTGCACGCTGTCTTCGAGGGTAGCGACGGTGCTCAATTGAATCAGTGTGCCTTCGGGGCCCTTGACGTAGATGTTTTGCAGTTGCTCGGGGTTGAGGCGTTCCGCGCGTTTGATTTGCGGGATCACCTTATAGCTGCGTCCATCGATGTTGAAACGATTCACGTAGCCGCCGCCGACGAGTGCGCCCAAATCGGCGCCGATGTCGCGTTGGTCGAGCCCGAGCGAACTCACTTTGTCGTGGTCGATGACGAATTGAGTCTGTGGCTGATCGATTTTGGTATCGATGATCGGCGGGAAGGCGAAGCGGCCACTGGCGAGGGCTTTGGCTTGGATCTGATCGACGAATTTAAGGATCTCCGCAGGCTCTGCGGTGGAGGCGATAATGAAATCCACGGGAAAGTCGCTGCCGCC
>DOCS01000166.1 GCA_003503355.1 Opitutia bacterium | reverse complement strand
TCGAAGCGGCTACCGAATTCACGGCTAAAGCAGCCTGCGCAAGATCGGCTGAAGCGATACCCACGAAAGTAAAGGAAACGCACAGTAAAGCACTGAAAGTCTTGAGTTCTGTTAACATCGGAAAATAGTCGTCCTGCCTATCTGTCGGCAGTATAAATTTTGACTATCATTGCAGCGCTTCGCTTTGCAAGTCGCCATATCAAACAATTGTTTTAANNTCTATGAAGATCGGGATCGCACAAATCAATACCACCGTCGGCGACTTGGCGGGCAACCAACAACTGATACTCGGTGCTTACCATGAATTGGTCGCTGACGGCGCGGAATTGGTGGTCTTTCCGGAGTTGGCGATTTGTGGCTATCCACCGCGCGATCTGCTGTTCAAGAGCCGCTTTGTGCACGACATTGCCGACACCCTGCAAGCGATCGCCACCGAAATCGGTGCGGTCCCCGCTCTGATCGGTTATGTCGAAGGGCGCGCTGCCAACGAAACCGGACGGCCGTTCTACAATGCGGCGGCCTGGTGCGAATCGGGCGCGATCCAAGCCAACGCGCGCAAATCACTGCTGCCCAACTATGACGTGTTCGACGAGGAACGCTATTTCGAACCAGCTAAGAATCCCACCATTCATGAATGGCAGGGCAAACGGATCGGAATTACCATTTGTGAAGACATCTGGACCAGTTCGGCCGTGCCGACCAGCCGTCGCTATTGCCAAGATCCGCTCGCATCACTGGAGGATCGGGGCATTGACCTGTTGCTCAACCTGTCCGCCAGCCCTTGGCATGAAGGCAAAAACGAGGCGCGTGAACCGCTGGTGCAAGAGGCCGCGGATCGCTGCGACTGCCCGGTTGTATATTGCAACGCGGTCGGCGGCAATGATGAGTTGATTTTCGACGGAGGCAGCCTGGTGGCGCATCCGCAACGCGGCCTGGTCGCTGGGCTCGCCGCCTTCCGCGCCGAAAACCGCACAGTCGATCTGCACACGTCCGCAAAGGACAACGTCTCTCCTTATTTTAATCTCAAAGGCAATGCCGCCACCCACGATGCGCTGGTATTGGGACTCCGCGACTATGCGCACAAGAGCGGCTTCAAAAAGGCACTCATCGGGTTGAGCGGTGGCATCGATTCCGCAGTAGTCGCCGCCATCGCGGCCGAAGCATTTGGCCCTGAAAACGTGATCGGTGTCGCCCTGCCCTCCGCCATTTCCAGCCAGCACAGTCGCGATGATGCCGCCGCGCTGGCCCACAACCTCAGCATCGAATATCATGAAGTCGCGATCGCGGACACGGTCAGCTCAGCCGAAGCCGCGCTGGCGCCAATGTTCGAAGGTCTCAAGGCCGACGTGACTGAGGAAAATATTCAGGCACGCGCGCGTGGCGTCCTGCTAATGGCGATGTCCAATAAGTTTGGTGCGCTGTTGCTCACCACCGGCAACAAAAGTGAAATTTCCGTCGGCTACTGCACCTTGTACGGTGATATGTGTGGCGGACTAGCAGTGATTTCCGACTTACCGAAGATGAAAGTCTACGCACTCGCTCGGCACATCAACCTCGAGCGCGAGCTCATTCCGGTCAACACCATCGACAAACCACCCTCGGCCGAACTCCGTCTGGATCAAAAGGACGAAGACTCGCTGCCGCCGTATCCCGTGCTTGATGGCATCCTACGACTGTACGTTGAAGAAGGGCTCTCCACCGCCGAGATCGTCGCACGCGGCTTTGACGAAGCCGTGGTGCGCGACATCATTCGCAAGGTCGACCTCAACGAATACAAGCGCAAGCAAGCCGCGCCGGGTCTGAAGACCACCCCACTCGCCTTCGGCGTCGGCCGCCGCATCCCGATTGTGCAAAAATATGTGAGTTAGGCCATTGTTGGTTGAAAGTTATGTGCGGAGTGTTGAGACTGCGCGCAATGGATAACCAGCAGCAATCAACGAACCACTCGCGCTCTTCATCTCAGTTATTCGAACGCGCCAAACAACTCATCCCCGGCGGGGTGAATTCGCCGGTGCGCGCCTTCCGCTCAGTGGGCGGATCGCCGTTCTTCACTGAGCGTGCCAGTGGCGCACACCTCTACACGGCCGATGGCAACGAGCTGATCGACTTTGTCTGCACTTGGGGCCCAGCGATTCACGGCCACAATGATCCCGACATCGCTGCAGCGATCGGCAAGGCATTGAAGAATGGCACCAGCTTTGGCACACCCAATCCGTACGAAGTCGAAATGGCCGAGCTGATCGTCGACATGGTGCCTTCGGTTGAGAAGGTGCGCATGTGCAACAGCGGCACCGAAGCCACCATGTCGGCCATCCGCCTCGCCCGTGGTTATACCAAGCGCGATAAGATCATTAAATTTGCTGGCTGCTATCACGGCCATGTCGATTCCCTGTTGGTCAAAGCCGGTTCCGGCGCACTGACACTCGGCTACCCCGACAGTGCCGGCATTCCGTCTAGCTTTGCCGCCGAAACCATCGTGGTTGAATTCAACGATCCCGACGCACTGCGGGCGGTCCTCAATGAACACGCCGCAAACGTGGCTGCGATCATCGTCGAGCCCTTCCCTGCCAACTGCGGCCTCATTTTACCCGACGCCCACTACCTCGCCTTTCTGCGTGATCAATGCACCCAGCACGGCATCGTATTGATTTTCGACGAGGTCATGACCGGCTTTCGACTCGCCGCAGGCGGGGTGCAAGAACGAGTCGGCATCACGCCCGACCTCACTGCGCTGGGCAAGATCATCGGCGGCGGCCTGCCGGTCGGTGCCTTTGGCGGCAAGGCCGAGATCATGGACTACCTGGCACCACTGGGCCCTGTCTATCAAGCCGGCACACTGAGCGGCAACCCACTGGCGATGGCAGCGGGCATCGCGGCGCTCAAAAAGCTTAAAACAAACAATCCATATCCGCTGTTCGAAAAGCTCGGTATGACGATTCGCAATGCACTCATCAATGCCGCTATCGAAAAAGGCATGCCACTTCAAGTGCCACAAGTCGGCTCGATGTTTGCGCTGTTCTTCAGTGAGTCTCCCGTGCGCAACTACACCGACGCGATCAATAGCCACACAGAGCGCTTCACTCAACTCTTCCGCTACGCATTAGACCACGGCGTCTATTTACCACCATCGGCCTACGAAACCTGCTTCATCTGCACAGCGCACGATGGTAGTGATATCGAACGCGCCGCCGAAGTCCTCGCTGCCGGAATTAAGGCAATGTAGCCGCCCACTCCATCTCACAATACACAGACAGCACTGTGCCTGTGCGACCGAAGACCACCGCAGCACCAAGCGCTGTCGGACGGTCTCGGGTAACAGAGTACGCGATATTCACACACTAGCCAATGGCCAGCGGTTTGCTAGGCGTTGTGGCTCACGCCCTCATACACCTTTTGGTGGCGCCAATAGCCGTAATGAGACAGACGAGACACCGGCCCACTCGCTGAAACGGGTTAAGTGTCCGCCTGGATCGCAGTGATGGCGATGGTGTAAACAATGTCGTCCACCCAAGCGCCACGCGACAGGTCGTTCACCGGCTTGCGCAAGCCTTGCAGCATAGGACCGATACTGATTACGTTGGCCGCACGTTGCACCGCCTTGTAAGTGGTGTTGCCCGTATTCAGATCGGGAAAAACAAAAACCGTCGCCTCGCCTGCGATCTGACTATCCGGCGCCTTGGTGCGCGCGACGTCTGCCTGCGATGCGGCATCGTATTGCAGTGGCCCTTCGATGAGCAATTCGGGACGAGCCGCCTTGGCAAGTTTGGTGGCCTCACGCACCTTGACGACGTCGACTCCGGATCCCGATTGTCCGGTGCTATAACTGATCAGTGCGACCTTCGGTGGAATGCCGAACATAGTGGCAGACTCGGCACTTTGCACAGCGATGTCAGCCAAACTCTCGGCATCAGGATCGGGATTCACCGCACAGTCACCGTACAGCACCACTTGGTCCGGCAAGCACATAAAGAAGACCGAAGAGACCACCTTGGCTTCGGGCGCCGTTTTAATCAGTTGCAACGCAGGGCGAATGGTGCTGGCCGAGGAGTGCACTGCGCCTGACACCAGACCGTCAACCTCGTCCAGCGCCAGCATCACAGTCCCGAGCATCACGGTATCTTCGAGCGCCTCACGGGCATCCTGCTCGGATAATTTCTTGTGCTTACGCATCTCCATAAGCTTCGGTACATAGCGCTCTCGCACCGCAATCGGGTCGATGATCTCGATGCCTGCGATGTCGACCTGCTGGCGTTTGGCGACACGAGCCACTTCATCGGGAGCGCCAATCAGTACCGGAATACCCAAGCCACGCTGATGACAGATCGCCGCCGCTTCCACCGTGCGCGGTTCATCGCCTTCCGGCAGAGTGATACGCTTTCCAGACTTGCGTGCGCGTTTAGATATTTGGTGACGAAAGGCCGCTGGCGACATGCGCTTGGCAAGCTCACTTTCAACCCGCGATTGCAAGATATCCACATTCAGATGACGGGCCACGTAATCCAGAGTCACATTAAACCGCTCAATGTCGTCCCCGGGAATAAAATTACGCATACGGGAGAGCTGAGTCGCGGTCGCAAAGCTATCGGTATCGACACTGAGCACGGGGAGCCCCTGACGAAAGGCCGGTGTGCACAGTTCAATGACTTTATCACTTAGTTCCATGCCGCCAGTCAGTACGATACCCGCGAGCGGGATCTTATCCATGGTCGCCAGCGCCGCAGTCATCAGTACGTCAAGCCGGTCGCCTGGAGCCACCAGCAAGCGACCGGGGCTGTAAATATGTAAGATATTGGCGAGATTACGAGCGCTCAGGGCGACCGACTTTACCCGCCGCGTGTCGCTGTCGCCCTCATTGATAAAATCCGCGTTCAGGTGACGAGCGACATCGACGACGCGAAAAGACGGTAGCTCTGCACTCCACGGCACGCAGCCGATCAATTCGAAACCAGCACGCGCAAAAAGCGCGCATTCAGATTTGATACGGTCTTTGACTTCACGCAGCTCCTCCTTGGTCAACTCCTGCGAGTCAGCGGACAGGTCTTTTTCACTCCCGTGCACCTGCATAGCGCCGGTTGATTCGTCCGGTGCCTGGAGCTGAACTTTGTTCAGGATACAGCCAATCAAGTTCGCATTTTGCCAGCCGCCATACAGTGAGGCGGCGATCTCCAGTTCCTCTTGGAGTTGCTCGATTGAAATGCCACGCATCGCATTCACTAGAATGACTTCGGCGCTCAATGCATTCACCAGTGCACGATTGATGCGATTCGGAAACGATTGGCTCTCGGTCGGCAACAATCCTTCGACCACCATCACATCGACCGCATCGGCGTGGGTGCCGACCTGCTCAACTACCCGCTCCATCAGGTCCTCCATTTGGTTGTTGCGCACATAGCGCTCAGCCTCCTCGAGCGCGATCGGCGCCACTGGCTGAAACCCGGTGGTGCTCGCCACCAAACTGATCGATGGATCCTCTTCCCCCGCGCCGAAAGTCTCCTGGCTAATTGGCTTACAAAAACCAACGCGAATGCCGCGACGGTCGAGCGCCCGAAAAACACCTTGCGAGATTGAAGTCAGGCCACTGTCTGCACCCGCGGCAGCCATAAAAAAGATATGTTTCATAGTGCCGTTATATTTAAAGTTTCACGAGCGATCATCAGCTCCTCATTCGTCGCCACAACCAGGCAAGGCAGACAGCCGGACTTGGTAATACGCCCGGTTTCTACGTCACCGTTACGAGCATTCAACTCAGCGTCCAC
>DOCS01000174.1:8448-13476 GCA_003503355.1 Opitutia bacterium | reverse complement strand
TTCCTGCGCGTCCAACAGGTCAAGAATGCTGGCCGCTCCCTGGGAATATTTCTCCATCACAGAATCGTAGTTCTTGGTGGCTGCTTGCAACGCACGACGACTCAGGCGAATATTCGGATGCGCCGACAAGATGCCGTTAAAACTGGTTAAGGCCAACTCCTCCAACTGTTGAACCGCCTGCTCGCGCTGCGCTTGCAACAGACGAATCACGGTCTTTTGCCGCAGCACATCGTGCCGACGACGCCCGCCTTCGAAAATCGGAAAGCTCACGTTCAACGCGGCCATGCCCTGATTTTCCGAATCACTGTCAGCAAACTCACTGCCTTTGTTAAAGTGGGTCAAGTCGGCGGTCAAAGCCACTTCAGGCAGATAGTAGCGCCGTTGCTTTTGCTCCAGCAACAGCCCTTGGGCCGCGATCTGCCGATCGAAGGCCATCAGCTCCGGTGAGTTGTCGACCGCGTACGCCTTGAGAAACGGCCCGAGTTTTCGAAACGTGCCGGCTTCGCGCATGTGCGGCTGCAGATACGCATCCATAAAGAACAGCTCACGCTCGCCGAGTGTCACCGGATGGAAACTCCACTGCGCAGCGCGGTCGGCACCCACCACACGGTTAAAAGCAATCTGCGCATTCATGCGTTCCGTCTCACGGCTGATCAAGCTGGCTCGCGCTTGTGAACGCAACTGCTCCAGACGATAGACCTCGGATGGATCCGCCGAGCCGATCTCCACGCGCAGCTGGGCCAATTGGTAGTGATTCTCGCTGAGACGCAAATTATCGCGCTCAATCGTATAAAGCATTTCAGAACGCAGATAGTTAAAATAGGCCAGCGCGGCGGATTCAAGCGCGTCCAGCTCGCTCGACATCGTATCGTATTGGGCAGCCTCCTCGAGTTCCTTGCGGCTATTTAGATTAGTGAACAATTCGTCGTTGAACAGGATCTGCTTGAGCTGCAGCCCGACGCTCGATTGATCCGCATACTGCGGTGTCGTCGCCCGATCAATCCGATCATCATAGCGCGTGTAGCTGGTCTGCCCCAAAGCGTTGAGCTGAGGCCGCAGCGCGCTGCGGGCCAGGCCGACATCGGAGTGCGACAGTGACTGCTGTTCACGTGCGATACTCACCGCGATATTCTGCTGTTGGCCCATCAACATCGCTTTAGCTAAATCCATCGGCTCCCCGCTTAAGCGAAATTCCTGATGCACAAACTCAGCGACCAGCGAGGTATCGTAATCCGGCGACCAGCCAATCTCATTGGCGGTTGCGGCATTGATCAACAAGTGATCTGCCATCGGCAAATAAACGGGCAATTCATCCAACGGCTGCCCCAGGGCAATAAAATGCACATTCAAGGCCGCACGCCGGGCAACTGCCTTGATATTATCGGGAGCCAAGCCGAACAACGCGCCGTTCTCGACACCACGCCGACCGGACATTGCCAAGCTCGGCAAGCGCCGCTCAGCCAACCCTTGATAGAGCCGCTCAAGTTCCGCGTCCGAAATGCGCGGTACAGTGGTCACGTACACTGCCTCGGCACCTGTCGGCAGTTGGTCTAAACACGCCTGCGCCGATTCGCCGGCCAACACGAATGCTACATCCAGTGCAAGATCTGCCGCAAAGCGCGCCTGGGCGGCCTGCAAGCGTGTCTGCAACACCGGCAGATACACCTCATCAATCAAAATATGAATTTTCGTCGCGTGGGTCAGTTGGCTCAATCGTTCCAAATCAGCAACCACCCGACGCGGGCTGGCGATAAACGTATAGTTGGCCAAAGTCGAGGTGCCGGCCTCTGAGAGAAAACTCGGCCCAATATCCGAGAGTTGCAGCGCGCCGCCGACCACCGGCTTATTCAGGCCAGCCTGGGCACGCGTCAACGCATGCTCGGTGGCAATCACTCCGGCTGCATACACCAAATCCACGGAATCATCGGCCAACAGCGCTCCGAGATCAGCATTCACCTGAGCCGCAGCATACGCCGCATGATCGTGGTCGCGAAAAACCAAGCCGCGTTCGCCCTCCGACAACGCCGTGAGTTCCGCCTTAAATTGTTTAATTAACGTATCGAAATACCAAGACGGTCCATCGCGAACGATGCCCACGGTGTAGTCCGCCGCGCTTCCCGCAGACGTACTACAGGCACAGGCCACAATGATTGCTAAAAAGATCCGGCGAAACAACGCACAGAGACAAAACGGAAAAGAAGTAGATCGAGCAGCCATATATAATTTGGAACTCGAAAAACAGAAACGAATGCGAGCCCATTGGCTAACATAAAAGCTCCCGCGACAGGATCGTCACCAGTCATCTAAAACGCTGAGTCGGTACGCAGACAGGAAACGCACCCGACGACTAGAGCCCGAATCCTGGCCACTGGAGGGCAATGCTCGGCCATTGCCGCTGACCTCGGATACACGCCGCCACGCCACCCCGAAAACGACGGAGCGCTTGCTAAAGCGGCATACTACCACCTTGCAAACATCGCACTGAACACGCGTTCATTCAGCGACTAGAGCGTTTGCCTTGCCACGACTCGCTGCAACAAAGAAGCGCTCTAATCAAATAGCGCCCCTCGTTTCAGTCAGAATCTCACCCACTGAAAGATGCTGCTGCTGTACCGGTTAGACACATACTTCAAAAAAAAGCCCCCCCCTCTGGTTTAATTCCCGTTCCCAGTTACATTATATAGTCTCACCACATGTATAATGACCAAACAGCCACAACAGGCAGCGACTCTATCGACTCAAACCGCAACTCCTAAGGTAACCGCGGAATTACCCGCCGAGTCCTGCATGAGGGTCGTTGGCATCGGCGCCTCTGCGGGTGGACTGGAAGCATTGGAACAATTCCTCAACGCCGTCCCGCCAGACAGCGGCATGGCATTTGTTATTATCCAACACCTGGATCCAACGCACAAGGGGATGATGCCAGAGCTGCTGCAGCGTGCGACCGAAATGAAAGTCACGGAGGTCCAGGATCGCACCGCCGTGCAACCAGATTGCGTCTATATCATCCCCCCCAACAAGGACATGTCCATCTTGCACGGCGTCCTACACTTGCTCAAACCGACGCAAAACCGGGGGCTGCGCCTACCCATCGACTTTTTCTTCCGTTCCCTCGCTCAGGACCAGATGGAAAAGAGTATTGGCGTCATTCTTTCAGGAATGGGTTCGGACGGCTGCCTAGGCCTACGCGCCATCAAAGAGAAGGCAGGCCTGGTCTTGGTGCAGGAGCCGACGAGCGCCAAATTCGACGGGATGCCGCGCAGTGCGATCGATGCCGGGCTGGCGGATATCGTTGCCCCGGTGGAAGAACTGCCGAGGAAGATCATCACTTACCTGAAGCGCACATCACTCATACCACGCAAAGCAGCACCGATCGAAGACAAAGCGCTCAGCGCATTGGAGAAGACGATCATCCTCCTGCGCGCGCAGACCGGGCACGACTTTTCCCTCTACAAACAGAATACCCTCTTTCGCAGAATCGAGCGCCGCATGGGCATCCACCAAATCGCTCAAATGTCGACCTACGTCCGCTACTTGCAGCAAAATCCGCAGGAACTGGACCTACTCTTCAAAGAACTACTGATTGGGGTCACTAACTTCTTTCGCGACGCGCCAGTCTGGGAACTGTTACGCACAGAAACGATGCCCACGCTACTGGAGACATGCGCACCCAGACGAGCGCTACGAGCGTGGGTAGCCGGCTGTTCCAGCGGTGAAGAAGCCTATTCCCACGCCATCGTATTCAGGGAAGCACTGGAGCAAGCCAAGATCCACAATATCACCCTCCAAATATTTGCCACCGATCTGGATAAGGATGCAATTGATCGAGCGCGCTTGGGCTTCTTCCCTAGCAACATTGAGGTCGATGTATCGGACAAACGCCTCAGCCGTTTTTTCATCAAGCAAGAAGGCGGCTACCGCATCCGTAAAGAGATCCGTGAAATGGTGATTTTCGCACCGCAAAACATCACCATGGACGCGCCCTTTACGAAGCTGGATCTACTGTCCTGCCGAAATCTACTGATCTATCTATCCGCAAAGGTGCAGAAGAAATTGATCCCACTCTTTCACTATAGTCTCAACCCCAACGGCATATTACTCCTCGGAAACTCTGAAACCATCGGCAGTTTCAACAATCTGTTCAACCCGTTAAACAGCAAAGCGCGCCTCTACCAGCGCTCGGAAATCAACCACCCTCTACTACAGGTCGATTTTCCGTCATCCTTGAGCACCACTCCGATGATCGAGAAAGACACGCATCCGCAGCTAGAAGCACCCGTCAGCCTCCATTCGCTGGCGGATCATTTGATCCTCAAGCAATACGCCCCGCCATCGGCGCTCGTTAACGATCAGGGCGACATCTTATATATCAGCGGTCACACGGGTAAATACCTCGAACCAGCCGCCGGCAAAGCAAACTGGAACCTATTCGCGATGGCCAGAGAAGGCATCCGCTATGAACTGTCCGCCGCGTTTCATAAAGCACTCCGTAAAAAAGAAAGCATCTCTCTCAACAGAGTCAGAATCGAGCCGGGCGAAAACGAGCATTTTGCAGACATCTCCGTTCAGCAATTACAAGAACCGAAGCAACTGAAGGGCTTGATTATGGTCGTGTTCAAGGAGGTGCCGTCACCATTCCTCGGCAACGCGAAGAAGGCGACACCAGCCGGTAGCCCCAGCGCACGCCTGTCTGACTTAGAGCAAGAGCTACTACAAGTCAGATCCGAAGCACAGGCCAATAACGAAGCAATGCAGACACTCAAAGAGGAATACCGCTCCGCCAATGAGGAACTGCAATCCACTAATGAGGAGCTGCAATCCACCAACGAGGAACTCACCACCTCGAAGGAGGAGATGCAATCGCTCAACGAAGAATTACAGACACTCAACGCGGAACTACAGACGAAGCTGGACGAGCTTTCGCGCACAAGTAGCGACATGAAAAACCTGCTCAATAGCACGGACATCGCCATGCTTTTTTTGGATAAAGCCCTCAACGTTCGCCGGTTTACTCCACAGACCGCACAG
>DOCS01000174.1:5217-8356 GCA_003503355.1 Opitutia bacterium | reverse complement strand
GAGCTAGTCAACGACGTGCGCGAGGTCATCCGAACGCTGATCTCGCGAGAAACACAACTACCCTCTCGCGACAAGCGCTGGTTCAATATGCGTATCATCCCCTACCGCACCGTGGAGGATAAAATCGACGGTGTAGTCATCACCTTCACAGATATAACAGCGGCGAAAACCCTAGAAGCAAAGTTACGCAAGCAGAATGACCCGATTACATAAAAGACCTCAACTAAGCATACGCCATGAAGCCCACCGCCAAAAAAATAGCCGAAAGTAAACTGCGCCGCGCCGCTGAAAAGCACCTAGCCAAAAAAAATCCCCCAACAGAAGCCTTTATCAAAACTGAAACCGACACGCAACGCATTCTGCACGAACTACAGGTGCATCAGATCGAGTTGGAGATGCAAAACCAGGAACTGTATCGCTCCAGAGAAACGATCGAAAAACTGCTCAGCAAATACAGCGACTTATATGACTTCGCCCCCGTCGGTTATCTTTCAATTGATGAAACCTGCACCATTACCAATTTGAATCTGACAGCAGCCTCGTTACTCGGCGATGATCGGGAGAAGCTCATCGATGATAGCTTGCCACGTTTTTTCAGCCCAGACTGCAGACCGGAAATGCTCGAATTCCTAAAGCACGTGTTCTCCCAAAACCAAGGACACGCGCGTTCGGCCAAACTACTAAGGCCCAATGAAGGTAGCTGCGATGTCAACGTACATGCCAAACCTGTCCCATTCGAAGGCAATACGAAAAAAACCTGCCAGATCGTAATCGCCGACACCACCGAGCTAAAGAACGCGCAAGCATCTAGAAGACAATTAGAAACTGCAACTGCGACCAACCAGGAGCTGGAGGCTGAAATCAATGAGCGAGAAATGCTCGAGAAAGAGCTCCGAAAGGGCGAACGGCATCTGCTCCAGTTGCTCAATGAATCGCAAGCTATGCGCGGCCAGTTACAACGGATCTCACACAAAATGTTGGCCACTCAGGAAGAAGAGCATAAACAACTCAGCAATGAGATGCATGCGACCATCTCCAAAGCGTTGACTGAACTCAATTACGCCTTAATCCACTTAAAAAAGAAAGGCGGCCTCAATACCCCGAATATAGCAGCCACGATCGCTGGAACGCGTCAATTTCTCGAGCAAGCAATTGAGGTCTTGAAACAGTTCGCCAGCAACTTACAGCTCACTGATCTCGAAAACCTTAAGCTCATACCTGCGCTACGCTCCCTAATCGAAAACCTCACCAAACAGACAGGAATCAAGGCACATTTAAGCGCCTTCGCTGAAGTCGAACATTTGGATAAAGCCTACCGCACGACGATCTTCAAGGTCATTCAAGAAGCGCTAGCCAATGTAACTCGCCACGCTAAAGCAAGCAAGGTAGCTGTCGAGATCAGCCAAAAAGGCGATACACTGTGCCTAAAAATAATAGACGACGGCAAATCGTTTGAAGTCTTAAACAATAAACTTGTGCACGAGGATCAGAGCCTCGGTCTACTCGCGATGAAGGATCGAGTAGAGCTGATCGGCGGGCAATTCAAGATCTTATCCACCCCCGAAAAATGCACGACGATCCTAGCAGACATCCCGCTCGATCAAAGCACCTAAAATTCCTTCGCAGCATACACCTAAGCCAACCAACGAATATCCACCATCAGATCTTGCGCGATCGCTTCGAGGCTTTCCTGAATAGCGTCGCGTTTCACGTCTGGGCTACTTGCTAAACGCGCACGCGCCTCAAACAACAAACGCCCCGACTCCGGTGCATTAGTGGTCTTGGTACTCAGCTCTTCGACATTCACACCTGCCGCAGCCAGCGCCTTAAACACATCCCGTACGATGCCTGGGTGATCACTACCGACGACTTCGAGGTCAAAGTGCCCCTGAGCCTCTGGCTCGGCCAGCTCGCCCTCGCCGATTATCACATCCAAATCTTCAATCGTGCCCAGCGCCGCTTGCAGATTCTGCTGCCTTTGGCCTGACACGCTGACTTCCAGCAAGCCAACAAAGCGCCCAGCCAAATGGGCCATCCGACAATGCTCCCAGTTGCCGCCATGCGCCGCGATCACATCAGCCAGCTGCTCGACTAATCCAGCGCGGTCTTTGCCGCTAATCGTCAAAACTAATACGGTTTCCATGCTGAAAAACGTACGTTGCGAATCGAGAACCGCAAGCAACAAGCGCTTCGCGCTTGAATGTGAAAGTAGGAAAGTTGGAAAGTAAAAAGTTTAAATCTGCGAAACTAACTCTTCCCACCTTTATACTTTACCACTTTGATACCTCATATGAACGAATACGCACTCCTCGACAGTGGCCATGGCCGAAAACTCGAACGCTTTGGCAAGATCACCCTTGATCGCCCCTGCGCGCAGGCCGTGTGGAATCCAGCCAAGCCTCAGCTGTGGAAGTCGGCCGATGCGTTTTTCACTCGCAAGGAAGGTCTCGAGTGGCGCGGGCGCGACAAACTGCCGGAGTCCTGGAAGGCGACGATCAACGATGTCACGCTCAAGCTCTCCACCACCGACTTCGGCCATCTCGGCGTGTTCCCCGAGACACGCGAAATGTGGAGCTGGATTACCAAGACCCTCGCCACTGCAACGCCCAAGCGCAAGGAGCCGCTCAAATTCCTCAACCTGTTTGCCTACTCCGGCGGCGCCACACTGGCAGGCGCCAAGGGCGGCGCACATTGCTGCCACGTCGATGCGTCCAAGGGCATGGTGCAATGGGCACGCCAAAACGCCGAGCTCAACGGGCTCACGCACCACCCGATTCGCTGGATCGTCGACGACGTCAACAAATTCCTCACCCGCGAAATCAAGCGCGGCAACCGCTACGACGGCATCCTGCTCGACCCACCCTCGTTCGGGCGCGGTAAAGGCGGCGAACTCTACAAGATCGAGCACGCGCTGCTCGATACGCTCAAGCTGGTCAAAGGGGTGCTTAGCGACAAGCCCTGCTTTGTGTACTTGACCAGCCACACGCCGGGCTTCACGCCAATTGTATTGAATAACCTGCTCCAGCAACTCCTGCCGGGCGGCACAACTCAGTGTGGCGAGATGTTACTGACTGGTGAAGACGACACCTTCCCCGTGCCCAGCGGCACGTGGTCGCGCTGGATCGCCTAATCGGCCATT
>DOCS01000174.1:3564-5207 GCA_003503355.1 Opitutia bacterium | reverse complement strand
GCTAAAGTTTCACGCAAGGCAAGCTTTTCAATCTCAGCCAAAGTCATCCCGGCCAAGGTGGACCGACCCACAGCCTTCTCAGCTGTTGAATCTTTATCCACCCAATCTTGCAGCGTTAACACTTCTGGCTTATTACGCAAAGTCAGCATTCGAATCACGGAATTCTGCAATTCGCGCACATTACCGGGCCAAGGCATCTGCTGTAATTTAGCGAGTACCTCTGTGTCGATCTGGGGCACTAGCTGTTCATTCACCGACGCAAAACGCTGCGCAAACAGAGCCACCAACACCGGGATATCCTCAGCCCGCGCTCTCAAGGGCGGCATCTCAATCGGAAGTACATTTAGACGATAATACAAATCTTCACGAAACAAGCCTTCGCTCACGCGAGCCTCTAAGTCCTGATTAGTCGCCGCAATGATTCTAACATCCCCTTGCATGGGCTTCTCCCCACCTATTCGAAAATAAGTCTGATCCTGTAAAAACGTTAAAAGCTTACTTTGCAACGAAAGTGAGAGCTCGCCGATTTCATCTAAAAAAAGAGTCCCACCTTCGGCGAGTTGCACACGCCCCGCGCGCGCCGCCGTCGCCCCAGTAAATGCGCCCTTCTCATGGCCGAACATCTCGGACTCCAACAATTCACCTGGCAACGAGGGGCAGCTCACGCTAATGAATGGCTGGCTTGCCCGCAGGCTAGCAGCATGAATCGAACGCGCTAAAAGCGTCTTACCAGTACCACTGGCACCTGTCAGTAAGACTACGTTATTGGTGGGGGCGATACGATCGACCAGACGGCTGACACCGCGCATCACCGCTGAATCGCCGAACTCCAGCGGTGCGAGTTGCGGCTCCGCCAACGAATTCTTCAGCTCGGCTCGCTCCGACTGACTACGACTAAAAGCCATCGCATTGCGTACACGCGTCGCAAGCTCCTTCATGTCAAACGGCTTTGTAATATAATCAAACGCGCCAACGCGAACCGCTTCCATCGCCTCTGCAGCTTGATTCACCGAGGTCAGAAGGATGACCTCCAGCATTGGATAATCTTGCTTGATTTGCTTCAAACAGCTCAAACCATTGGTACCCGGCATCTCTAGGTCCAGTACACAAGCCTCAACATGAGCGTCCGCCGCTGCCATCAACGAGTCTCCGTCTTCAAAATAGCGCCCCATCAACCCCACCGACTCGAAACCATGCTCAATCACACGGCGAGTAATTTGATCATCATCCGCGATTAACAATCGTGATCTCTTTGGTTTTGAAGTCATCGATTCAACTTGGCTATGTGTTCAATTTCCACACGTAGCTTTGGCAGCACCGACTCGATGGCTGCTAATAACGGCGATAAAATTGACTCATCAGAAACCGCATCGACCATCAATCGCTCGCCACTGAGGCAGTAGATGCGCAACTGGCTTGCAAAAACCGAGGCACTACTCCCCGCCAGCTTATGAAAGCGAGAACGCGCCACCCCGTAGTCTCCTTGCTCTAATGCAGCTTTGGCCTCGGAATAGTACAGTTCAGCGCAATCAATGAATTCATCGAGAATACTGCTAACAATCCCCATATCGCCGCCAAGCAGCTCCTTAAAGCTATCGACATCCAGCACCATCGCATCATCCCCCTCGACGAAAACGCGCTCG
>DOCS01000174.1:1041-3488 GCA_003503355.1 Opitutia bacterium | reverse complement strand
ACTCAGCGATTCAGTTTGCTAATTTGTTCAATTTCAGCGCGTAACTTTGGCAGCACCGACTCGATGGCTGCTAATAATGGCGACAAACTTGCCTCATCATAAATCGCATCGACCATCAATCGCTCGCCACTGAGGCAGTAGATACGCAACTGGCTCGCAAAAACCGAGGCACTACTCCCCGCCAGCTTATGAAAGCGAGAACGCGCCACATCGTAGTCTCCTTGCCCTATTGCAGCTTTGGCCTCGGAATAGTACAGTTCAGCACAATCAATGAATTCATCGAGAATACTGCTAACAATCCCCATATCGCCGCCAAGCAAGTCCTTAAAGCTATCAATATCCAGCACCATCGCATCTTCCCCCTCGACGAAAACGCGCTCGGACTGGGGCTGCTCACCCGTTGCCTGCGCCACGGCAGATGAGGGCTCCTCCTCACAACGAGCCTCAGGAGGCTGATTGCCAAGCGACTTGCGCCGAGCGCCTGCGAGTACATCAATCAATTCCTTCTCTATCAAAGGTTTACTTAAATACCCATCCATACCTACTTGTATAAAACGCTCACGATCGCCCTTCATTGCATCAGCGGTCAACGCATGAATCGGCAAGGTGAAACCCAAATCACGGATCCGCCGAGTCGCCTCGACTCCATCCATCACGGGCATCCGAATATCCATCAAGATCAAATCATAGTTGAATTTCTGCACCATTTCTAACGCCTCACTCCCGTCTGCAGCCACATCAACTTCTGCGCCAAATCTCTCAATCGTGATACGTCCCACCTTTTGATTAATCGTATTGTCTTCAGTTAATAGGATCCGCAAACCAGTCAAATCAATTGAATCCAACTTCTGACCATCTAAATGGTCAAAGAGCCCCTCGGGCAGTTCACATCCATAAAGCATATGAACCATACTCAACATCTTGAATCTCGAAAATGGATAACCGAGCGCTTTTAGACCATCAGATCTTACCGAAAACTGGTGCGGATTACGACACACGACAAGACGCCGCACACCATCAAATATAGCATTTTCGGCATCACAACACGAGCGATCATTCGATTGGACACAGTCGAGTATGACCAGCGAATCGTCCTGCCCCAACAAAGCCAGCTGTTGCTGCATTTGCGCCTCATCTTGGACTCGCCGCGCAGCAATTCCAGCGGTCGCCAATATTGACTGAACCGAATCAAAAAATACATCCGAACATGTGTACACAATCACCAGCGAAGACGGATCCAAGACACTCATAGGCAATCGCACCGGCGTCTCAGCTGACTCATAACGCATTTTTACTGTAAAAACGCTCCCCACTCCTGATTCCGACTCCAGACTCAATGTGCCTCCCATCAGTTCAGATAAGTCACGACAAATCGTGAGCCCTAGTCCAGTGCCTCCGAAACGACGACTGGTGGAGGAGTCCGCTTGCGAAAATGGCTGAAACACGCGGTCAACTTCGTCGGCTGTCATGCCGATCCCAGAATCCTGAACAATCAATTCGAGGACCACAACGTCATCATCTAAGGACACCAGACGTGTACGCAAAGTAACATTTCCTCCATCAGCAAACTTCAACGCATTCCCGAGTAAATTCAACAGAATTTCCCCCAAACGACCCGCATCGCCGTTTAACTGCGGCAGACGAACCTCTGGGTACACAAAATCAAAACGCCCAAATATATCTTTGGCCTGCGACTGCAAAATCGCGAACGTGGAATCCATCACATGCGACATATCAAATGGGAAAACTTCCAGTTCCAACTGATTTGCCTCCACCTTCGAAAAATCTAAAATATCATTCAAAACATGCAGCAACGAGTCCCCACTCATCTGGATCGCACGCACATAATCCTGTGCCGCATCATTCATGGCCTCACTGCGCAACAGACGAGCCATACCACAAATACCATTCAATGGCGTTCGAATTTCGTGGCTCATATTCGCCAAGAAGGTAGACTTCGCTCGTGCTCCGGCTTCAGCCTGCAAACGAGCCTCTTCCAACACTTCACCACGACGCCTCTCCTCGGTGACATCACGAGCCGTCCACAGCGCCCCTCGATAAACCTCGCCCACAAATACCGGGATACGATCTAAGAGCAGGTGACGTTCTTGGCCAAAGCTCAATTCAATATTAAAGGCCTCAGCCCTTAAGCTGAGCAGATAGTCCACCTGCTCAACAAACTCAGAATCCGATGAAGCATCACGTAGTTGGCTAAAGATTTGCTCGACGACACACGAGTTGCCGAAATCCGAGCTGTCCACTCCCAACATCGAGCACACCGCTGGATTGTAAATCAACCGCCCACCACAATCGCTCTCAAAAATCACTCCTACGAGGATATTTTGTAGTAAAACAGACAACTGAGAATTCTGAGTCTCGAGCTCCATGGTTCGCAACTCGACTCTCGCCTCCAAATCCTTAGCCAACCCACGGAGATTTTCGTTGGC
>DOCS01000174.1:0-963 GCA_003503355.1 Opitutia bacterium | reverse complement strand
AGACATGGGGCTAGCTCACTTGATTGGAGAGCGTTAAAACAAACCGCGCACTGCGACCATCGCCCGTGACTCCTTCTTGACGATCAATAGTGACGTCTTCCTTAAAATGTGAAGTCGCAGCGAGAATCAGCCCTTCCGCCAGATCAGCAAAAGGACGCCAAGAGGAATACTCCATAACCATCTGATCCGGACTAAGGCGCCGAGCTTCAAAATTCGGCGTGCGTGCGTCCGAATACAAACGCCGCACTTCCGTGTGGATTACAGAATCGATTCCGCACAAGAAGTCGAACGAACTTTTAATCTGGCCGAAGAACTCGGGATGAATGCGATGAAACGCATCAAACAACCAACCCGAGAAGGCAAGGACCAGTGCTTTGTGCGGCAACCCCACAGCATCGTGCAACTCATCCAACATGACAAACATATCACCATGCGGATAATTCCCAACAGAAGTGTAGGCAGCGCCCTCTGCCAAACAAGGCAACGAAGTCAGTCGATCCAACACCTCCAAACCAAACTTCTCCTCCACCATCTCAAGAAACTCTGTAAATACTAAACCTTTCATGCGATTAATGTGTACTGTAATCCCTACAGAGATGAAAGAAAAATTTACAAATCAGCGGCAACATTTACATTTATGAGCTTAAAGGGTAGAATGCAACAGGCGCAAAAAAACAACACATAGCCTGCCGCTCAGAGCCAAAAGGAAACTTGTGGACAACCCTACACATATTATGTATTTAACTGTCACGCAGTAGTTATATAATATAGAAGATGTCAAAAAAAAGCACCCCAGAAGACTTCAAGCCACGCTTCTTCATAATTGATGATGACCCCATTGTCAGCAAAGTTATGGAGGCACGCCTGTTGGCTCAATTCCCCCACTGCGAAGTCACCTCTACGACTCAACCCGTCGTCGCACCCGACCAGCACATCTATTTCGTCGACAACGACTTTGGCGGC
>DOCS01000224.1 GCA_003503355.1 Opitutia bacterium | reverse complement strand
CTGTTTCCCCCACAACGCAAATTACCAGCCGGCATCAGCGCCAAACTGGCGACTCGAGCACAATTCCTAGAAAACATCCTCAAGTCCGAGACATTTAAAATGGGTGAGGGGCTGATCGGGCAAGTCGCACAATCCAAGCGCGCCCAACTCATCGCAGACGCGATGAACGACCCCCGCGTCATTCAACACGACGACCATGCGCTGCAAGTGCGCTCAATCATAGTCGCACCTGTGCTCTTTCAAGGGGAGCTCATCGCAGTCCTCGCAGTCGCCAACCCCGCAGATGAGCTGGCGTTTACGGACACCGACTTCTCCCTGGTCGAATCGCTGGCCGAGCAAGTCGGCCTGGCCATCCACAACAGCGACTCGATGCAGCTGCAAATCGAGAAAAACCGGATCGATTTAGACCTCGAGCTCGCCAGCAACATCCAAAGCCTGCTACTCCCCAGCCAATTCCCATCCAGCGAAAAAGTCGAATTCGCCGCACACTACACCGCCGCACAAAAAATCGGCGGCGACCTGTATGAGATCTTTTCCATCGACGAAACCAAGATCGGAGTCGCCATTGCCGATGTCTCCGGCAAAGGAATCTCCGCGTCGATCCTAATGGCGATCTGCCAAACCAACCTGCGTCACCTCTCGCGCCAAAACAGCTCCCCTGCTGATGTGCTCAGGGCAATGAATCGGCAGATGCACAGTGCCATGCGCCGTGATATGTTCATCACGATCATCTATGCGATCATCGACCTAGAGCAGGACACGGTCACTTTAGCACGCGCAGGGCATGAATGCCCGCTGCTTTATCACGGCACAAATGATAATACTACCAGCGTGTCCCCCATCCGATCAGAGGGCATGGCGCTCGGGATGGTTCCACCTGAGATCTTCGACATCACAATCAAAGACAAGACCATCCCGTTCAGCCAAGACGATGCACTGATCCTCTACACCGACGGCGTAACTGAATGCGTCAATGCCAACGGCGAGGAATACACCAGCGAACGCTTACTCGAGACACTACAAAGCAACGGCACCGACGGCGCCCAAGCCATCCTCGACCATGTGATGGACAGTATTCATCGCTTCTCCGGCAATGAGGGCCAGCTTGACGATCTAACACTGATCGCGATCAAGCATCGGTAAGCAGCAAACCTCCCGCACGATGCCACGCGCTGCCGCACCACAGACGGCACCACCCATGCGACAATACGCTGACCGAATCAAGCGCGCGCGCAGGGTGGGCAGATAATGCGACAGCGACAGGCCGCCCAATTGCTGACATGACACAGCGAAGGTCGTGAAGCGATTCGGCAGCAATGCCCCAAAGCCCGCAAGCGACACCGGAAGCGAACCAACGCAGTTTAATCAAACGAAAAAAGCTCAGGAGGACGAGAGGACTCGCTTCCTGAGCTTTTTGCTTAGTTACTATCGGCTAAAATGTCTAGCGGCTCAAAGCTCCCGTAGGAGGGGCAAACTTTGTCAGGTTAATGCCCTCCACTGCCGCCTTATACTCATCGAGAGTTGGAGTACGCCCAAGGATTGCCGAAAGGACGACAACCGGAGTCGAAGCGAGCAGCGACTCACCCTTCTTGCGATCGGAATCCTCCACAACGCGCCCTTGGAAGAGCCGAGTCGAAGTGGCCATCACAGTATCACCTCTGGCTGCCTTCTCTTGGTTACCCATGCAAAGATTACAACCAGGACGCTCCAGATACATCATGTTTTCGTATTCGGTGCGCGCCGCATCCTTAGGGGCATTATCATCGAATTCGAAACCGGAATACTTCTTCAATAGTTCCCAATCGCCCTCATCCTTGAGCTCATCAATGATGTTATAAGTCGGCGCGGCGACGACGAGCGGCGCATGAAACTCCACTTTACCTTGCTGCGCTTCGAGGTTCCGCAGCATCTGAGAGACAATTTTAAGGTCGCCCTTGTGAACCATGCAGGAACCGACAAAGCCAAGGTCGACTGCCTTCGCTCCCTTATAGTAAGAGAGTTCGCGAATCGTATCGTGCGTGTAGCGCTTTGAAACTTCCTCATTGTTCACGTCCGGGTCAGCGATCATCGGCTGCACAACTTGGTCCAGATCAACTACAAACTCGGCAGAATACTTGGCGTTGGCATCCGGCATGAGCGCCGGTTTCGCGCCTGAACGAATATCCGTAATGCGTTGGTCCGCGATGTTGATCAGGCCCTGTAAGACCTGCCCATCGTTGTCCATGCCCTTCTGAATCATGATCTGAATTCGGCTTTTGGCGACCTCCAGTGATTCGATCAGCGTATCATCTTGAGAAATACAGATGGAGGCCTTCGCCTTCATTTCCGCGGTCCAGTCGGTAAAAGTAAACGCTTGGTCGGCAGGCAGCGTGCCAATGTGGACTTCAATGACCCGGCCCTGGAACACATTGTCGCCGAACTTCTTCAACATTTGAGCCTGGGTCGCGTGTACCACGTCGCGGAAATCCATGTGGTCCTTGAGGTCGCCCTTGAAGGTGACCTTGACCGACTCAGGAATGGGCATCGTTGCTTCACCGGTCGCGAGCGCGAGGGCAACGGTGCCGGAATCCGCTCCAAAAGCCACGCCCTTGGACATGCGGGTATGCGAATCTCCGCCAATGATGATCGCCCATTCGTCCACTGTCAGGTCATTCAACACCTTGTGAATCACGTCCGTCATGGCGTGATATTTGCCCTTCGGATCACGCGCCGTGATCAGGCCGAACTTATGCATGAACTGCATGAGTCGAGGAATGTTAGCCTGTGCTTTCTTATCCCAGACAGACGCGGTGTGGCAGCCGGACTGATACGCACCATCCACTGTTGGCGAGATGACAGTTGCAGCCATCGACTCCAACTCTTGAGACGTCATCAGGCCAGTCGTGTCCTGAGAGCCAACAATGTTCGCCCTCACGCGCGCATCGGACCCAGCGTGCAATACCACTCCTTCGGTCACGCCGACTGCGTTCTCATTGAAAATCTTTTCCACCGCGGTCAGGCCTTGGCCAGCATGCGACACCTCCTTGGAAGTGGCATAGACCGGCTCTAAATCGACACCAAGTGCTTGGGCGGCAAAGCTCTGAAGCTTTTTACCAAACACAATCGCATAGGAGCCTTGAGCCTTGATGAATTCGACTTTCTGAGGCGTCAGGGCAGACGACAGGTCAACCAGCTCTTGATCCCCCTTGTACAGCTTCTTCTGCTGCGTGTTAATAGTTAGAACGGTGCCGGTCTCGACCGAGTACGCCTGCTCCAGAATGGGGTCACCATTCTCGTCCAGGACTGGATTCCCTGCTGCATCCAGCTTTTTAACCCAATTCTTCAGGTCAATTCCGATACCGCCAGTGACGCCGACGGTGGTCAAAAAGATGGGGGAGATGCCGTTCGTGCCTGCGATAATTGGCGCAATATTGACAAATGGCACGTAGGGGCTGGCCTGCTTACCTGTCCACAGCGCAACGTTATTGACCCCTGACATGCGAGAGGAGCCCACACCCATGGTACCCTTTTCAGCGATCAGCATCACCCGCTTACTGGGATGCGCCTGCTGCAATGCTTGGATTTCAGCTTGGGCATCCTCAGAGATCATGCACTTACCATGCAGTTCGCGGTCGGCGCGTGAGTGCGCCTGATTGCCAGGAGAGAGCAAGTCAGTGGAGATATCGCCTTCGCCTGCGATGTAGGTAACCACCTCAATGACCACTTCGGCCTCTGGGAGCTTGGTAAAAAATTCAGCCTGAGCATAGCTGTGCAAAACCTCTGTGGCGATTGCATTGCCCGCCTTGTAGGCGGCTGCGAGGCGATCGGTATCTGCATCGTAGAGGAACACCTGGGTTTTGAGCACATCTGCGGCAGCGCGTGCGCCCCCTGCCTCCTCTCCCAAAGCCAAATCTAGCAGCACCTCAACGGAGGGGCCGCCCTTCATGTGCGACAGCAACTCAAAGGCAAAGGTCGGCGTAATTTCTTCAACCACCGACTCGCCGAGAATGATCTCCTTCAAAAACGCAGCTTTCACTCCCGCAGCGCTAGTGGTCCCCGGCAACGTGTTATAAATAAAGAAGTTGAGCGAGTCTTTGCGGTGCTCGCTCGCAAGATCTTTGATCTGGGCAATAATTTCAGCTAACAATTCCGCACCGTCGATCGGCTTTGGGTTTAACCCTTGGCCTTTACGTTCGTCGATTTCCTTCAAATAGTCGTTATAAATGTCCATAAATGCTATAATATATGCCCCCTGAAGCTTACCCTTTACAAGCAGATTTTTGGCACTTCCCGATTTCGCTTTTCCATTAGACAGCGCGGGCCCAAGCTTTTTGGCCTGAATACAACGCCTTCAGATTCGAGCCAAACCCCGCCTCGATTGCTAAAATCGCGTATCATGAGAATGGACAACGCCGCCAGCTAATCGCCGACCCGCGAATTGCCAACAAGCGACGTGGTAATAATTTGACATTCAAAAGCTTCCAAGTGAGAAACACTGTCGACTTCTTCACTCAAAAGTAATCGCCATTTAATCTCCAATACACGTGCTAGGCCTTCTCTCCAACGACATCGGCATCGACTTAGGAACTGCAAACACGCTCGTATTTGCAAAAGACAAAGGCATCGTGCTGCGCGAACCGAGTGTGGTCGCCATCTACACATCGACTAAGAAGGTCTGTGCGGTGGGTTCGGATGCGAAGAAAATGCTCGGGCGCACCCCGGGAAATATTACCGCCATCCGCCCGATGAAGGACGGCGTGATCGCAGATTTCGAAATCACCGAAGCCATGCTCCGGTATTTCATCAAAAAAGTAAACCGCACCAATACTTTTGTGGCACCACGCATTGTCGTCGCAGTGCCCTCCGGCATCACCGAAGTCGAGCGCCGTGCGGTCAAAGATTCGGCGATTCGTGCCGGCGCCCGTGATGTGGTACTGCTCGCAGAGCCAATGGCAGCGGCGATCGGCGTCGGCCTACCGATTGACGAGCCTGCCGCCAACATGATCGTAGACATCGGCGGTGGCACCACTGAGGTCGCGATTATTTCCCTTGCCGGTGTGGTTTACACTAAAAGCATCCGCGTCGGTGGTGATGAAATCGATAGTGCGATCATCAACTACATGAAACGCGCCTACAATTTAATGATCGGCGAACGCACCGCGGAAGAGATTAAAATTCGCGTCGGCTCGGCATTTCCACTGGAGGAAGAAATTTCCATGCAAGTGCGCGGCCGAGATTCGGTCGCCGGACTGCCGAAAACCATCACCATCGCCTCTCAGGAAATCCGCGATGCACTTGCGGACACCATGTCGTCGATCGTCGAAATGGTTCGCAACGCACTGGAGCGCTGCCCACCGGAACTTTCCGCCGACCTCATTGACCGTGGATTCGTCCTCGCCGGTGGTGGTGCCATGATCCGCGGCCTCGATCAGTTGTTGAGCGATGCCACCGGACTGCCCGTGATCATTGCGGAGGATCCGCTCAGCGCGGTCGCAAACGGCACCGGTATGGTCTTGGAGGAGCTCGCCTTCTTATTGAAAGACCTCACGGGAACCCCTAAAAGCTAGGCGCTGCACGTGGCGAAATTACGCCTCGATAAATACAAACCGATAGTCGCCTTAGGCCTCTTTCTGGCTGCTTGGTGGATACTGCCCGCGGTCGCCAAATCCTTCCTTCGCGCTAGCTTTACCGAATTCCAAGCACCGGCATGGATTGCGTCGTCCTACCTGGACGACCTCGAAGGCTTCTGGGCGCGGCGCAGCCATTCCAAAATTGAGCTGATTCAAGCAGGTCAGCAACTCGCCCGCCAAAAGGCTTTTTATCAACTACTCGACCAACGTAACCAAGCGCTCGAGAGCGAAGTCACACGGCTCGAATCAATTCTAACACTCCCCAGTCGTCGCGAGTTTCGCTACGAGGTCGCTCGTGTGATCCGCCGCGACCTCAGCGCTTGGTGGCAACAGATCATGATCCGCAAAGGCCAAGACTATGGGATCACAGTCGGCGCTGCGGTCATCTTTTCGGGCGGCGTGGTGGGCCGCGTGGTCGAAGTCAACGCCTTTACCAGCCGCATCGAGCTGGTCACCAGCCCGATGTTCCGCATGGCCGCGAGCTTTGAGAACGACGGCCGCCCAGTCGTCTACCAAGGGGTCGCACAGAGTGGCTTCGGTAGCCCGACCGGCGAAGTCAGCGATGCACCGCAAGACCTGACCGCCAATACACAGCAACCACTGCGCCTGGTATCCACCCGCCTAGGCGGCACTTTTCCACCGGGCCTCACGATCGGCCATGTCAGCTGGCTCGACCCCGGCAGCAGTGGCATCTTCCAAGCCGGCACGGTACAGCTGGATGAGCGCCTGCTCAGCCTCAATGAAGTGTCAGTCCTCATACCGCTCAACCCACTGAATTCCGACCGCGATGCTCCTTGATCCGCGCATCATCATCCTCTTCGGCGCGAATGCCTTGCTTCTCTTCCTTAGCTCGTTGGTCAACTCCAGCCTAGCGGCGCTTTGCTTGTATGTGGTACTCTTAGGCCCGATGATCGTGCTCCCTGCACTTTACCTACACCACCGCTCTTTGACCGCCTGCATGCTCATCTCAGGACTGTGGGTCGATGCATCCTTGCCCGCGCCCTTCGGACTCTTCACTTGCGCGTTTCTGCTCCTGGGAACGCTCATCTCCTTGGCACGCATCCGCTTCCGCTCAGAGAGCAACTATCACCCGACCCTGCTCGCACATGCCGCCAACCTCAGTTGCATCGCGCTGATCACCATCGCCACTGGCATCCAGCACTTTGCGATACCTGCCTTTTGGCTGCAGGTATTACTCACGACCCTGCTCTCACATGCCGCTTTACTGGTGGTCGCGCCTTGGTTTTTTAATCTCGAACGCTTACTGTTCGAGCTCTGCCACGTCGCCACCGAACCCGACGACTTTCCCACGCTATGAACCAGTACGATGTACACAAGAGGGAGAATCCGCGCATCCTCTTCTTCTTCTGGATCGTCTTAATCGCCGGCGCAGTGCTCATCGTCGGACTCGGTTGGAGCCAACTCATTGGCATTCGCGAATATCAAGAGATTGAAAAGCGCCAGACAGAGCGCCGCATCTTGAAGCCAGGACCGCGCGGCGACATCTACGATCGCAACGGCAATCTACTGGTCGGCAACCGCCCGCATTACTCTGCCGTAGCTTATCTGGACGACCTACGCCCCGACTTTCGCAGCGAGTATTCTAAGATCATACGCGCAGAACGCGCCCGCATCAAAGAGGACTACCAAAACACCCCAGAAACAGTACGCCCACTATCCCCCCCGCACCCGAATTACAATCGTCTGCAATGGGTGGCACGCCAAAACGTCGTCGACCACTATCTAGCTAAAATCAACCGCATCAGCGGCAGAAGCGACACGATTCCCCAGCGCAAGCTGATACGTCACTTCAATGAGCAACTACTCCTGCCACTGCCACTCGCTCAAGACCTCAGCCCCGATCAATACGCTCGCCTGATCGAGCAACTGCCGGTCAACTCCCCCATTCAAATTCATACCGGCACCGCACGCTACTACCCCTACGGCGCTGCGGCCGCCCACCTCCTCGGTTACGTGCAAAGTACACATCCCGACGCCAGCGAAATCCCCAACGATGGCATCAAGACCTTCACCTTTAAGACCAAACTAGGCAAGACCGGCCTGGAACGCTCCTTCAATGAGTTCCTATCCGGCACCACAGGCATGGAAATCTGGCGCGTCGATCCGCTCGGCTTTCAAGACACGCGTCTTAAAATGACCCCTCCGCAACAGGGCAAGCACCTGATCACCAGTATCGACATGGACCTGCAACTGGCAGCGGAAACGGCGCTTGGCGAACGTACCGGAGCGGCCATTGCCCTCGACATTCAGTCTGGCGAAGTCCTCACCCTCGTCAGCCACCCTACCTACGACCTCAACGACCTGAGCCCGTTTATCCCACGAAAAGTTTTTGACAAAATCAACGAACGCGGCGCATGGCTCAACCGCGCCCTACAACTCTCCTACCCGCCGGGCTCGACCTTCAAGCTCATCACCTCCATCGCAGGCATGCGCCACGGCACCATCGACGTCGACTCCGTGCACGACTGCCGCGGGATCTTCCGCCTCGGACGCAGTCTCAAACGCTGCCACGCACGCCATGGTCACGGCGCCACCGATCTGCCCAAAGCGATTGAGGGCAGCTGCAATGTCTTTTATTACAGAGAAGGCCTCGAAATGGGCATCGACATCCTCAGCGCTGAAGCCAAACGCTTCGGCCTCGACCAAAAAACCGGCATCGAAGTGCCGTTCGAAACCAGCCGCCTAGTGGTGCCCTCTAAACAGTGGAAAAAAGACCAAGGCCGCGGCGGCTGGGTCCCGGGCGACACCGCCAATACCGCGATCGGGCAAGGCTTTCTATTACAAACACCGCTGCAGATGGCCACCGTGATCGCCTCCATCGCCCGTGGCGAAACACGCACCAAACCAACCCTGCAAGCACTCGCCCGCGAAGACGCGATGCAAGTCAATCACGGCGGCGAATCAATCGGCCTCACACCAGAGCAAACACGCCTGCTGTGGGAAGGCATGGAACGTGTCATCGGCCCCGAAGGCACGGGCCGACTGGTCAAAATCGACGACTTCCGCATCGCCGGCAAAACCGGTACCGCCGACTTTCGCGCGCACGGCAAAGACGTGAACCTCGCCTGGTTCGTCGGCTTCGCGCCGGTCGAGAAACCGCGCATCGCGGTGGCCGTGATGGTAGAGGGCACTCAAGCCAGCCACACCTACCACGGCGGCTCGACAGCCGGCCCGGTGGCCAAAGATATCTTCCTCAAGTTTATCGAAAAATACCCCGAGCGCGCCGGCTTTCCCACCGCACGCTAGTGGAACGCGCGAGGAAACGACGGAGCGTTTCCCTCCAGCCGACGCACCAATACATGGAGGGCACTGCTCCGCCAGTGCCGCAGCACCAACCGCACCCACAA
Source organism: Opitutia bacterium (assembly GCA_003503355.1). Lineage (GTDB taxonomy): Bacteria > Verrucomicrobiota > Verrucomicrobiia > Opitutales > Coraliomargaritaceae > Lentimonas. Next base: position 53 of record DOCS01000224.1, on the reverse strand, counting down.
ACACGCTGTTTCCCACTGCTTGGTGCCTTCGTGCCTTGAATCCCGTCTGCGGG
>DOCS01000215.1:7279-7822 GCA_003503355.1 Opitutia bacterium | reverse complement strand
GCCGATGAGATGGCCGCAGCAGTTGAAACGCTGCAACACGCGACGATTCTGGGCTTCGACACCGAAACGCGGCCGACCTTTAAAAAAGGCGACTACTACCCCCCCGCACTCATTCAGCTCGGCACGCCCGACTGCGTCTACCTGTTTCGCATCAGTGCGATCAAGACCCTCGCCCCCTTGCTACCGATCCTTGAATCCAAAACCATTCTCAAAACCGGTGTTGCCATCAAGGACGACGTCAAGGAACTGCGTAGAATGGAAGACTTTCAGCCCGGCGGATTTATCGAGATCGCCGACATCACACTCAAACTAGGCTATGAAAACCGCGGGTTACGCGCCCTCGCTGGACTACTGATGCAGGGGCGCATCAGCAAGGCAGCCCAAGTCTCGAACTGGGCACGTCCCGAATTAGACCGCAAGCAAATCCGCTACGCCGCGACCGACGCATGGATCAGCCGCGAACTCTACATCAGAGCAATCGCCGAACGAGACAGTGCGTAGATCTGCCACTGACCGCAGCGGCCGTGCACTAGTAGAGCACTC
>DOCS01000215.1:6929-7250 GCA_003503355.1 Opitutia bacterium | reverse complement strand
ATCTCACCAAATAGGCCCGCCCGCAACCACAAGGCAGCGACTGGCTTGCCCCTAGGCCCCGAAACTAGGCACAAAAAAACGGACATCCGGCGAGCTGTGCGCCCGCCGAATGCCCGCTAAACAACTAAAGACTAAGCCTTCGGCTCGGCTTCGTCAGCGGCCTCGACTGCGGGCGCTTGGGCTTTTTCAACGTCTGCGTCGGCTGCAACTGCTTCAGGGGCTTCTGCCTCTGCTGCCTCAACCTTTACTTCGGTTGCCTCAGGGGCTTCTACCTCTACTGCCTCTACCTTGACTTCGGCTGCTTCAGGGGCTTCTGCCTCT
>DOCS01000215.1:5793-6891 GCA_003503355.1 Opitutia bacterium | reverse complement strand
TTCGGCTGCTTCAGCGACAGGCTGCTCGATCGTGACTGGTGCCGCTTGCACTTTCTTGGGAGCTTGCTTCGGCTTGGCTTCCGGCATCGGCGGTGCGGCAAACAAACGGCCGTCTCCATACTCGGTGACGTAGCCCTCGACGATCAACCAGCGCAAATCAAGCATCAGTTGATTAAGGCGTGCCTGTTCCTCTGCGGTCAGCTCAACCTTGGGCGTGGCTTCAGTCGAAGCGGCAGCATCTGGCGCGGGTGCCGCGTCTTCAGGCGCCTCGACACTGGCAGCACCGGCTTCGTCCGACTCAGCGGCGGCGGCCTTGACAGCTTCCGCCGCAGCAGCTGCTGCGGCAACTTCAGCCTCCGTCATTTCGAGCTTCGCCGGTTGCTGCTTCTCGGTATCGATATCGATATAAATTTTCGGCAACTTGGAAGCCGCGGTGTTCGGATTTCTCTCAATGAATTCAATCAGCCCCTGGATCGAAGGTGTAAAGACTGTCTGACTATTACGGAATTTACGCTTTACCGCGCACACAAAAGAGACGCCTTTCGAGCCCTTTTTATACACAGCAAACTTGTGACGACGCAGACGGCCGCGAATGTTGTTTGCCGAATCAAGCGGGAAATGCAGCTGCTGCTCGATATAAGCTTCCACTGAACGGCGAATATCCCCCTTCGGCAGACGCTCGATATCACGGCCTGCAAAGCGAATGGTTTCGCCAGAACTGACCATCTTGTCTTTGCGATGCTGTAGTAGGAAGAAACGGACTGCCTCTAGCGAATCGAACGATTCAGGCTCGCCCTCCTCACGCCCCTTCAATGTATAACGCGCGCCCTTCTTCATCGATTCGACCCATGCATCAATCGACTCCTGCTCTTTCACGGTTTCGATCTTGGAAACGAAGCGATCAAAAGACATGCCGCTGATCTTTGCAGCATAGTGACGCTGCAAGAATTCCTGATAGCGGTGATAGTTAGGCGGTCCGAGTAGCTCACCGGTAATGCTGCAACGGTTGACCATCTGGAAATTGCCCTTCGGCGGATCGACCTCGACCTCTTCAATATCAAAGAATAAATCGAGATTGTTGGCTAGCACGTGATTGAT
>DOCS01000215.1:0-5727 GCA_003503355.1 Opitutia bacterium | reverse complement strand
ACTACGACGTAACGCTCCGGCTTTTCCAGAAGCAGATGCGCGATCTCGAACAGTTGATAGGTGCGAACTGTGGAACGCAGACGCTTGACCAATGCCTCGAAGGCTTCGTCTTGCGGATAAATATCTACCTTGACAGTCGGCTCAAATATCGCGCGCGGATCCGGACGACCTCCTGCGCGGCGATCATCTCGGCGATCGTCTGAGCGCCCATCACCACGGCGACCTTCTCCGCCACCACCGGGACGTCCACCAGCCGGACGACCACCACCGGCAGCGGGACGACTGCCGCCACCCTGACTGCGCCGATCACGTGAGCCACCGCCACTGGGACGCCTGCCCTTACCGCGTGAATCTCCACGAGACTCAAACTGTTTCAATGACGGACGCTTGGCTTTCTCATCGGCCCATGAGGGTCCAAAATCGAGACCGGAAAGTGTATTAAGATCGAGTGCCTGTTTAGAGGACTCTTGCGATTTATCTGCAGGTTTTTCAGCCATTGCGGTAGTGGGAAACGAACCGGAAAGACTCCGGACACGTGGATATTATTATAAGAAGAGACTTGTTGGTAAGCGAAAGAACCCGAACATTCAAGCACAGGAGCAGCCTTTTTTTCACTAATTGAACATTTTTTAAATTTTATGTTGATCTCTACAAAAACAGACCTATCTCTTTGCATCTTCACCGCGTGAAAGCGTAGTAAATTTGGTCGAATGGTGGAATTGGCAGACACGCATGTTTAAGGGACATGTGCCGAAAGGCGTGGGGGTTCAAGTCCCCCTTCGACCACCATTTTTAAAACCGGGCTTAATAGCCCGGTTTTTTTGTGCGTGATAGCAATGAACGGGGCTATACCAAAGGTTGGAGGCTCGGCGTAAAGCTGCGATGGGCACCTCACTGATACTTAAGCGCTGACGCGAGCACACGGGCCAATGGTATGCAGCGATGGCTAATAGCCGCACGACGTGAAATCGGTCGGCAACTATTTTAGCACTGGGGAACCACTTGCGCACGAGTTTCCGAGAGGTGCTTGATAGATCGATACAGATGACTCGAACCTGCTCCCTGCGCCGTAGGCCCCCTCAAGGAACTGAGCTTGAATATTTAGTAAACTCGCAGAACCGAAGCAACCCAAGTGCCGTATCTCACCTGGATAGCGCCCCTCACAGTGAACCCTGCAGGCTCCACTGTGAGGGACGATCGGCACCCGCACCCGCTCAAGCCGTGACATACAAGATGAGCAGCTGAGTCGCTTCAGCTGAGAGGAACTCGTCACCCTCTAAGCCTGTTCGTGGGTTATAGTCGGTTGGCGACATGGTGGCTCAATTGCCACATGCCCCCAACTCTTAATGAAGAGCCCTAACCCACTTCCGGCTGGACGATCAGGCGCACTTGACGCTTCGCATCAAAGAACTCTTGAGCAAAGCTGGCCATGGCCGTGGCATCGACGGCGTCCAGCTTTTCGGCATGCTCAGCGTCGTCATCAAGCGGCAACTCATAGGTCAAATTGATCGCTGCGTGCATCGCGCGGGCCCCGATGGTTTGACGCCCCATCGGGCGCGCTGCGTTGAGGCGCGTGCGACACCGCGCCAGTTCATCCTCAGTCACCTCAGCAGCCATTACGCGGGCAATCTCGGCATCAATCTCGGTGACGACTTCAGCAGCTTGGCTCGGATGCGTGCCTGCGTAAAAGACGAACATGCCACTGTGCAGGCCGACAATTCGGCTCGACCCCACATAGTAAGCCATGCCCTTATCTTCGCGAACTCGCTCAAACAGGCGGCTCGACATTCCACTAAAGAGCTCGTTCAGCATTTCACCGACCACATAGCGCTCATCTTTAATTCCGACATCCGGATAAGCCTGCAGCACGACCGCTTGCTCACGATCCATCGGCTCCACCCAATCAACCGCTTGCGCGGGGCCAGCATACGGCGGCGTGTCATCGACCTCAAAGGGAACGGCGCGTATACCCGAGTCGAGCAGCACCTGCACACGTTGCTGCAGATGCGTGCGGTCGAAATCTCCACTCACGGAGAGCACGACATTCGGCGCGGTAACGAGGCGCTCAAAGTGCTTCACCACATCTTCGCGAGTCAACTGCTCAAGATCCGCGACGCGACCGTCCGAGGCGACTCCGAAAGGATGCGCCCCGAAGAAGCGCTCACGCAGCTTACGAAAACCATAGTCGAGAATCTCGTCGTCCTCTTCTTTCAAACCGGCAATCTGCGCCTCCAACTCCGTGCGGAAGGTCGCTTCGGCAAAGCTTGGACACGTCAAGGCATCACTGAGTAAATCAAGCGCGACATCGAGATCCGTAGGCAGTACTTCGATGGCAAAGCTCAAGGTATTATTGCCACCAGTCGCGGCAAAGCTACCGCCGATGCTCTCAATCAGGCTGGCGACTTCCGCCGCACTGCGGTTGGCGGTATCTTGTGTCAAGAGTTCGGCCAACAACTCGGACACTCCCCGCTGATTCTCTAGCTCGTACAAAGGCCCGCCGCGCAGGACGCAACGAATATGCACCTTCGGCAAGCGCTTATCTTCTTGCAGCAATAGACGTGCCCCACTTTCGAATTCCACCAGCTCAAAAGGATCCAGCGTCAACACCTCGGCAATACCATCTGCCTGTGCCACATCCGCCTCTGAATCAGGCCCAAGGGTCACCGCGGACATCCCGTCTTCAACCAAATAAGTGCGCGCCACGTCCTGTAAATCTTGCGGCGCAACCGATTGCAAGCGCTTCAAATAGCGGCGCCCGTAATGAATATCACCGATCACCACCTCGCCTAGGCCCAAGCGGGACGCCTGCCCACTCATCGTTTTACGCCCATTAATCTCACCAGTAAGCGCCTGACGACGCGCCTTTTCGACCACAGTCTCAGTGAAGCCCGACTCGCAAACCTCACGGATGACTTCGTGAATCGCATCTTCGACCTCACTCTGCTTATCCGAATCGCACACATAGGAAATCCAAAACAAACCACGACCGCCAGGATTCCAATTCCGACAGTCGATATAGTGCACGAGCTTCCCGGTATTGCGCAAGCGCTCCCAAAGCAACGAGCTCTCACCTCCGCCCAGCGCATGCGCCAAGGCATCCAGACGAGGAGAATCGGGGTGACTCAGGTGCGGCACTTTGAAACCGATGCCGCCACGGAAAATATTATAGTCGCCGACGATATCCTCTCGGCGTGTCGCCAGCTGAATCGGTTCTTCCTCGATCAGAACCGGCGCCAAACGACCGCGCGGCACTTGGCCAAAAGTCGACTCGACCTCACGCAGGCAATCCGCCGGCGTCACCGCACCGACAATCGAGACGACGATATTGTTCGGCACGTAGCGGGATTTATAATATGCAAAGAGCTCCTCGCGAGTGACTTGCTCGTAAAGCGCACGGTGGCCGATGACTGGCTCGCGGTAGGGATGAGACTGAAACGCCGTGCGAAACAGCGCTTGGCTCAGTTGGCGGTCGGGGTCGTCCAAGCCCATATCGATCTCCCGCAGGATCACATCGCGCTCGCGCTCCACCTCCTCCGCAGGCAACGTCGAGTGCAACACGATATCAGACAACACGTCGACAACTTGGCCGAACGCGTTGGACGGTGCGTCAATATAATAGACCGTGCGGTCAAACGTGGTGTACGCATTGATGCCGCCGCCCATCGCGTGGACTTCACGGCTGATTGCTTTACCGCCGCGGCGCTCCGTGCCCTTGAACAGTAGATGCTCCAAATAATGCGACAAACCGGAACCAATCAATGTATCCTCGTGGATGCTGCCCGTCTTCACCCAGACCTGCACCGAGACCACCTCACTGGAGAAGTCCGGTCGATGGACGAGCGTGAGCCCATTGTCCAGAATATGACGTTCGACTGGAGCCTTAAAAAGGCGTTCAATCAGGTCATGCGAAGCGGCGGCAGAGAAATGGCTAGAAGAGTTATACATAATATTAAAACACACTAAGTCGGTTTGCATCGTAATTTCGACACTAAGTTTGAGCGCGCGCACCTTATTTCCAAACGGGATGCTGGAAAGACCCCAAAAGCTGGATCATTCTAAATGTTAGTCCGATAGCCTTGGTTCATCTTAACGACCGAAGTGACTGCGCGGCGTCTGCGCTCCAAGCTTACCATTTTTTTGAGTTCACCTGCTTGAGCACTGCACTATTCACAGCCTGATCCGCTACGATACGATACTCTTCAAGCGGCGATTCTCTGGTTCTAAGGTTACAGACGCTTTGCATCTCAAAGGTCCATATTGTGGTATATTCGCCGCCAACGATACAGAGTTTTTCTGTGATCGCATATTCGCGGCAAACCGCAGTGATCGAATGCCTAGTCTCAGCCTGGCGTAATATACGCACAATCGACTCGAGTGAATGACGTTTCTTTTTATTTACCTGGGTCCTTCCTAAAGGCTCCAGACTAACATTTTAAGTGCTTCGTTTACGAGAAGCAGGCCAGCAATGACAGGTAACGTTAAATTTGCTTAAGGCATTGCCCTTGTTGCAATCGCGGACTCAAGTATTGAGAGAAGTCAGTACCCGCTATTTTATTTGTGCACTCAGCAACCCGCCTCTAACCGCCGATGAACCCCAACGACCTGCCACCTCCTCCACCACCACCACCCGCACGAAAGCAAAAACGAAAACTCAGCTTGAAGAACGCCATGGGGTTGGCGTCCAAGGCAGAAGACCAACAGACCGTTAAGCCTTTAATGAGTCCGATCGACGAATTTTCATCGGTGCAATCTGGAGCTCAACAGGATATGGAAGCCCACCTGCTGGAACTACAGGATGATATTATTAACCAACAAGCACAGCTGAAAAAAAAAGAAACACAGCTTGAAGCCCGCGAACGAGAATTGAACGAAAAAGAAGCCCTCCTGACCGCTAAGCAACAAATGCTGAAATCAGGTGTAGCCAACCGACAGAAGAGCGCCAATACCGCGAACTTTAAAAAAGAAAACGAAGCACTGGAAAAGCTAAAGCAGGCACTCGATTCACAGGAAAAGTCGCTCAAACAGGGTCGCGACATGCTTCACGAACGAGAAGCCTATGTGGAGCAATGCGAGAATGCACTGGTCGAACAATCGATGCTTCTGACGGAACGCGAAGCACGCATCGAGCAACGCGAGGAAGACTTCGCGAAAAGCAACTGCGCCCCCTCCAAGACGCAACAAACGCCTGGGGCTCAATCGTGCGAGCGCGACACACCCTAGCCCAGCCGCGGCCGCTTAATGGTCGGTTTGATTGACGAACGGTAAGGGGCCTCAAACGCGGCTTTAAAATCGTATCCTCCGTTGAAGTCATCCGGGCTGTCCTGATCCGTCTTGCCGAGCACACGGCAGGCGACCAGATTAAACACAATATTGCCGAAATCGCGACAGTTCTTAATGCCCCAATGTTCCAACACGGAACGCGCCATCGGCCCGTATTGCTCCAGCGCAAACAGGCGGATGCCCTCCAGCAACTGCTGGCCACTTAAGTGATTCGACTGATCCAAGTCACCCCGGCTGCCCATTTCTTTGAGACTAAAATCCAGTGCCTGTCGCAAGAAATAATACGCACCGCGCGCATAGCGCGGATCGTCCTTACGAATCATATGAATTACTTCGTTAAAATCTCTGTTTGGGTCATTCACTCGTGCGTGATAAAAGTCCAATTCACAAATACGTCAATCATCCACCGCAGACAATCTGCACCATCGCCAAATCGGCGCACAATTT
>DOCS01000225.1:3504-3657 GCA_003503355.1 Opitutia bacterium | reverse complement strand
ATGCAGCCACAGCCAATCCGGTGCCGAATGTGAATCACGCCTCAAATACGCTTCCAATAAATTATGTGCCCGCACCGCGACTTCTGCTGAAGTCTCACACTGCGGCAATTGCTGCAGGTTTAACTTTGCTTGCCAAAATTCAGTGCGCTCCAG
>DOCS01000225.1:1901-3369 GCA_003503355.1 Opitutia bacterium | reverse complement strand
CCCGCCATCGCATCGTTATAGCCTGAACGACGCGACAGCTGGCGAACGCCAAAACGCGAACGTGCCTGTTCGATCCAAGCATTCAACGCAGGCTGATTCAACGGCCGAAAAATCACATTGATCTGAGGCAACCCTGGAAAATAACGCGGCAGCAGCGAAGCCGCCTCCGACATCGTCATGTGCGGCAGCATGACTACGAATGGCTTACCCTGCTGATCTCCCGAAATATAGCGCTCTACTTTGGCACGTAGCGCAGCATCGACCTCTAGCGTTGAGTCGAGCCGCGACTCAGAGAAATAACGCGATGCGGGCATAAATAGCGCCATCTCGACAATCCGCGCGCAGGCCTCGTAATACACCCTCCGCCGCCATTGCTCACTCTGCTCAGGAAATGCATGGTGCAAGTTATTTAGAGTTATGTGGCGACGCGCCCCAGCACACAGCCCAATTACACGACCCAGCAGCACACAAATACCACGTATCAGCCAAACTGGTGCCGCCGCGCTTAAACGCCCGAGTAATTTAATAAAGAAAAGTGCCACAACAAAATATTGAATGAAGGGCTCTAGGAGAACGAAGCATCGTAGCTAAAGGCAACGCCGAAATCAGCGGAAGACTCCGAAGCGTGTCATTGTCAAAGCTATCAGAATAGTTCTCGAAGATCCTGAACCGGTGGCGTCTGCGCTTGTGCAGGCCAATTTCAGCACTCCTTTGACCTCTGGCCGTCGCAAGCCACGACGCCACGTGACACCTTTAGCAATTACATCCCCTCCGAAGCCAACCCACCACCCTCGCCTTTTGGCTTGTTATGTTCTCAGATCCTTTCAGGTTCATTGCTTTTAAAATGCCTGTAAACATCGACGAAATCTCAGCTCAAACCGACGCACTCCGGCAAGATTATACCTTTCTCGAAGGGTTTGGCGTCGATGCAGCCAAAGTGCGTGAGCGCTCGAAGGTATTAGAGCTCTCGTTTACCGAAAATGGCGCAACAGTGCAGACCTTCGTCAAAGTCTACAGCTACCGCAAGTCGCCGTTCCAGCGACTGTGGCGTAAGGGCACCGCCCGAACCGAAGCACGCAACCTACTCTTTTTCAAAAGCATCAGCATCCCCACACCGCGCGTCGTCGCCTGGGGACAGCGCAAAAACGCCATTGATAAAATCGTCGATGATTACATCATCACCGAAGCAATCCCAGACACACAGACGCTGAACGAATTCATGACCACTACGTGCCCAGACCGTAGCCAGCCGGCCTATTGCAGTCGGCGCGACAGCATCATCGACCAGCTCAGCCACTTCACTAGAGTGATGCATGCCCAGCACTTCTATCACCAGGACCTCAAGTGGCGCAACATACTCGCCCGCATCGATGGCGATCAAACTGAACTCTTCTGGATTGACTGCCCCAAAGGCGACTTCACGAGATCAGCAATTCACCAATCACGCCGCGCGCTGAAGGACTGCGCG
>DOCS01000225.1:0-1896 GCA_003503355.1 Opitutia bacterium | reverse complement strand
GCGACGCTCGATAAACTAGGCCGTTTACACTGTACCAAGGAAGAACGCCTGCGCTTCGTCGCTGGCTACCTGAATCAGCCGATCGATGCGCCCGAAGTCGCCACTTTCGCCCAAGCGATCTCCCGCTACCGCCGCAAGCGCTTCGACGCCAAAGACGAGCGCCAAGCACGCCAACGCCAAACCAAAGCCGATGCTGCCAAAACTAAGTAATCAAGAATTCGAAGCACTCACCCAAGGGGCACGCATCTTGGAAAAAGACGGTTTGGGGCTAAAAGTGCTGCGCCTGCCCGATGCCCGCATCCTGAAGCTCTTTCGCCGCAGGCACTGGCTCTCCTCACAACTATGGGCACCGCACGCGCAACGCTTTGATCGCAACGCCAAGACCTTGCTCAAACGCGGCATCCCGACCATCTCAGTCGAACAAATCTTCGCACTTCCCGCAATGCAGCGCCAGGCGGTGCTCTACCACGAACTGCCCGGCATCACCCTGCGCCAATGGCTACGCGAGCACGACGGCGACGAAGCTAAAGCATTGATCGAACAATTCGGACGCTTTGTGGCGAAACTCCATACCGAAGGCGTGCTGTTTCGCTCGCTGCATTTCGGCAACGTGCTGGTCACCCCCGAACAGAATCTCGCCCTGATCGACATCGTCGATATGAGCTTCCGTCGCAACGGCTGCCTCTCGACACATCAGAGAATCCGTAATTTCGCGCATATCGATCGCTACGTCGAGGATCGCACACTCTTCACACAAACTGGCGAACAGACTTTTATTGAAGCTTACCTTGAAGCTGCGCAGCTTAGCTTTGAGATACAGACCACGCTTCGCCAAGCTTTCCTAGTAGGGCTGCACACCTAGCCAAAACTTCCCCTATCATGTTTAAAATCAAACAACAATGGATCGCGCCCGAGTGGGAAGACGCCCTCAAACAGGCCGACTTACTCAACATTGAGGCACTCACTACACGTGAATTCGACTGGTTTGAAGCACCCAATCGCCGCCGCGGTGGTTGGAGTGGCGTCACCCGCCTCGTGCTCAATCCAGACGCCGCCCCACAAGACCAGCAAGCCGTCTTTCTGAAAATTCAGCAGAACCACTTCTATCGGGCTCCTTCGACATTTTTTCTCAAGCGCCTCTCTTTTGCTAGGGAATTCGACGCTCTTCAAGCCCTCGCCCCAGTGGTTAGTTGTATGCCAAACTTACTGCAATTCACCCAATGGCAACACGACGGCAATCAAGGCTCACTGATTATTACTGAAGCACTAGAGGGACTACAGCCATTTGACCAATGGCTCCGAGAACAGAAAAATGCGGCCACTCCGCATAAGTCAGAACCAATCCGAAAGGCACTTCAATCAATCGCAAGCGCCGCACGCGAAGTTCATAATGCGGGATGGGCACACTTCGGATTTCACCCGAAACATGCCTTCATCCGTAAAGATGAGAACGGGAATTATAGCACATGCCTCATCGACCTCGAAAAAGCGCGACAACCACTCCGTTCATCTCAATGCACCATTGAAGATGTCTCTCGCTTCCTGCGACACTCACCCGACTTGAACAATGAAGGAAAGGTGGAATATCTACGCGCCTACTTCCAAACGGACACTTTTTCCGATGCCCAAAAACGCATGATCCGTAAAATGCGTGGTGGCCCCTCCATTTGAGTGGAGTGTGGGCGACCCGCCCACAAGCGTCATCCGCGCCTTTCTTACAATATGCAAACGTGGGCGAGTCGCCCACACTCCTGGATTTAACATCCTCACATGAACTATTAAAACGCGACCAAGTCATCGATTTGAGAACTTGCGCTCCGCCCAGAAGCAACCTAACACAAGACCATGAATATTTTAGGACTCGGAGGTGCAGTAGGGCACGACCCCGCAACCGCA
>DOCS01000132.1 GCA_003503355.1 Opitutia bacterium | reverse complement strand
TCGCTGTGCCAAAACATCAAAGGCCTCAAGCGCATCCGCTTTTGGATGACCTTCTCCGAAAAGTATCTGACCCACCTGCGCGTACTGGAAAATGTCGGCATGACCTCGATTAAGCCAATCGAAGTCAACGGTGCAACGATCGCGCCGATCGAGTTCCTGGCCCACGTATTACCCGACCCTGGCAGTCTCGGGCCGCGCACCAAAGGTAAGACCTGCATCGGCTGCGACATCGTCGGCACCAAAGACGGTCAAAAGAAGCGTATTTTCATTTACAACACCTGCGACCACCAAGAGTGCTACCAAGAAGTCTCCAGCCAAGCGATCAGCTACACCACTGGCGTACCGGCGATGATCGGTGCACAAATGATCCTGCGTGGTCTGTGGAAACAACCCGGCGTGTGGAACATGGAGCAAAACGACCCCGATCCTTTCATGGAAGAGCTCAACCTGCGCGGCCTGCCTTGGCAAGTGATAGACCTGCCGTTGGAATCCTAACAAAGCGGCAACCACTCTAGTTAGTGGTAGTGCGAGCGCGGAGCGACCAACGACAAAAAAGGCCGAGGCACTTTACAGTGACCTCGGCCTTTTGCTTGAAATTTTGGCAGTAACTAAATGATCATGCCCGCCGCGACGGTGGCGTTGGTCAATTCGTCGATCAACACGAAGCTACCGGTAATACGGTTCGACTTATAGCTGTCGGCAATCAACGGCGCAGAGGTACGGATCTTGATACGACCAATATCATTCAACTTGAATGTCAGATCATCCTCAACCTTGTGCAACGTGTTGATGTTCACTTTGTAGTTCACCTCTGTCACAATCGCTTTCACTTCTTTGGTCGTGTGACGCAGGATGAATTTGCCGCGACCGGCGAGTTGCTTATCAGATGAAAACCAGCAGATCATTGCATCGATGTCTTGTGTAGGCTCCGGCTGATTATTTGCCTTCACCAGCATATCGCCGCGGGACATATCAATCTCGTCTTCAAGCGTGATGGTCGCCGACATGGGCGCGAACACTTCTTCCTGAGGACCGTCCATCGATTCGATCGCCTTGATCTTCGATGTAAACCCGGACGGCAGTACGGTGACCTGGTCCCCTGGCTTAAAGACACCACCGGCAACACGCCCCGCAAAGCCGCGGAAGTCATGGTACTTGTCTGAGTGCGGACGGATCACCCACTGTACGGGGAAGCGCGCTTCGACGTGATTCTCGTCGGCACCGATATAAACCGTTTCCAAATGGTACAACAGTGTCGGCCCCTGGTACCAAGGCATGTTCTCGGATTTATCGACGATGTTATCCCCCAGCAACGCACTGGCGGGAATAAAAGTCACTTCGACGATATTATCGAGGCGGGATGCGAAGCTCTTGAAATCATCGACGATTTTGTTGAAGACGCCCTCGTCCCAATCGACCAAGTCCATCTTGTTGACACACACAATCACGTGCTGAATGCGCAGCAAGTTGGCGATGAAAGAGTGGCGGCATGTTTGCTCGATCACACCCTTACGCGCATCGATCAACACAATCGCCAGATTGGCGGTGGAGGCACCAGTCACCATGTTGCGGGTGTATTGAATGTGGCCCGGTGTATCAGCGATGATGAACTTGCGCTTCGGCGTGGCGAAATAACGGTAAGCGACATCGATGGTGATGCCCTGCTCGCGCTCAGCACGCAGACCGTCGGTCAACAGTGCCAGGTTCACATTTTCGTCGCCGCGCGCCTTGGAGCTCTCTTCCATGGCCTCCATTTGGTCTTCGAAAATTGCCTTACTATCGTAAAGTAGGCGCCCGATCAATGTGCTCTTACCATCGTCAACCGAACCTGCGGTAGTAAACCGCAGCAGGTCCATGTCGAGGTATCCTGAATTATTATCTTCGCTCATTTTTTATAAAGTTTGAAATTTGAAATGTATGAAAGTGAAAGATCAGTCAGCGGCTTAGAAATAGCCCTGTTTCTTACGGTCTTCCATCGCGGTTTCAGAGCGCTTGTCATCGGCACGGGTGCCGCGCTCGGTCTGACGCGCTGCAGCGACCTCGTCGATAATATCGTCGAGGTTATCCGCGGTCGAGAGACATGCACCGGTGCACGTCGCGTCACCAATAGTACGGAAGCGAACCACCATTTTCTCGACCTTCTCTTCCGGCAGAAGCTCGATAAAATCACAGACCCCCATGATCACACCGTCACGCACAAAGCAGTCACGCTCGTGTGAAAAGTAGAGGTTTGGCAACTCGATGCTCTCGGCCTTGATGTATTGCCAAATGTCCATCTCCGTCCAATTGCTCAGCGGGAACACACGGAAGTGCTCACCGTGTTGCTTGCGGCCATTGAAAATATTCCACAGCTCCGGGCGTTGATTCTTCGGATCCCATTGACCGAAGGCATCACGATGCGAGAAGAAGCGCTCCTTGGCACGCGCCTTCTCTTCGTCACGACGACCGCCACCAAGGGCAGCGTCGTATTGGCCTTCTTCAAGTGCCTCCAGCAAGGCTACTGTTTGCAAACCATTGCGGCTAGCGCGTGCGCCCTTCTCCTCCACGACCTTGCCTTCGTCGATGGCCTTTTGAACCGAACCGACAATCAGGTCCGCGCCCAATTCTGCGACGTACTTATCGCGAAACTCCATAGTTTCCGGAAAGTTGTGCCCCGTATCGACGTGCAACAATTGGAACGGCAGTTTGGCAGGCCAGAATGCCTTTTTCGCCAAGTGCGCCATGACGATGGAATCTTTTCCGCCGGAAAAGAGCAGGACTGGTTTCTCAAACTGAGCGGCGGTCTCGCGAAGGATAAAAATCGCTTCAGACTCTAGCTGCTTGAGGTGAGTGATGGTGTAGTCGTTGTGCATCGTTCTATAATTAAATTTAGTCGAAAAAGTTGGGGTTTAGGAGTGAGCGTTCTGTTTAATAAGGGGCAGAATACGCTCTAAAAGTTCGTTGATCGAGGCTTCCTCGGTATTCGAGTCCGTGGAGATCACCCAGTCGCAGTCGCCAGCAGCCGGTTCTTCGAAAGCGGAATCTTTGCCGGTAAAATGCTTCACCCCGCCAGCGGCCGCTTTGGCATACAGGCCCTTCACATCCCGTTCGGCGCACGTTTCGAAGGAAGCCTGCACATAAACCGGCGTAAAGTCATCCGCACCGACGATCACAGAGGCCGCTTCGCGCAGCACGCGCTTGGGTGTAATAAAGGAAGTGAACACCACCACACCCGCATCGAGAAACAAGCGAGTCACTTCGGAGATGCGGCGAATGTTTTCTTGGCGGTCTGCATCGGAAAAACCGAGATCACTATTCAAGCCGCTGCGAATGTTATCGCCGTCCAAAATCTTAGTCACGATGCCGCGTTCGGTCAGCTTGCGCTCCACCGCATTGGCCAACGTGCTTTTCCCTGAACCGGACAGACCATAAAACCAAAAGACATGCCCACGCTGACGCAATTGCGCCTCCTTGGCGTCGCGGCCCAGCATGCGGTGAAATTCGGTGTGGATATTTTCAGGAGTACTCATGAAAGTTAACGTTCGGATCAAAGCGGAATGCTT
>DOCS01000240.1:8155-10730 GCA_003503355.1 Opitutia bacterium | reverse complement strand
TGAGGGCTGAGGGGTGAGAGCTTTGAGCTGAGGGCTGAGGGCTGAGGGCTGGAGAGGGGAGATTTTAGATGCTCTGCTCGGCGCTAGTAAAGGCCCTACGAGGTTGCGGTGTTCGGGCTAGGCGTTGACTATTTCGGTCCCCACGCCTTTGTCGGTGAAGATCTCGAGTAGCAGGCTGTGTGGTTGTTCGCCGTCGATGAAGTGCACGCGGTGCACACCTTTGCGCAGGGCGGTCACCGCGCTGTCGGTTTTGGGGATCATGCCCTTGCTGATGGTGCCGTCTTTGACTAGTGCGTCGACTTCGCCTGCTTTGAGCGAGGAAATCAGCGATTTGGGGTCTTCGATGTCGCGCATCAGGCCCGGTACATCGCAGAGATAGACCAGGCGTCGGGCGCGCAGGGCACTGGCCACGCGGGCTGCTGCGGCGTCGGCGTTGGTGTTGTAAACTTGTCCGTCCTCATCGCAGGCGACTGGTGAGATGACCGGAATGTAGCCATCCTTGAGCGCTTTTTTGATGATCTTGGTTTTGACCGTGTGTGTTTCGCCGACAAAGCCCACGTCTACGGTTTCGCCATCGATGACGACTTTCTTTTTATCGCACACCAGCAGGTTGTTGCCGGGGATGCCGAGTGGTCGCGCGTTCTTGGCTTGCAGGATTTCGCAGATCTCTTGGTTGACGATTTTGTTGAGCGTGTGGTCGACGACTTTCACTGACTCGGCGTCGGTCACGCGGAGGCCGTGCTCGAAGCGTGTTTCGACATTAGATTCCGCCAGCGCGCGGGTGATGGCTTTGCCGCCGCCATGCACTACCACGACTTGCACGCCGACCGCATGCAGAAATGCGATGTCTGTGGCTACTCGCGTGCGCACAGCCGGATCGGCGTCATCCATGAAGGCGCCGCCGTATTTGACCACAAAGATCGCGTCGCGGAAGCGTTGGATATACGGCAGTGCTTCCAGCAGTACGGCTGACTTGGTGGTGACGTCGAGATGGGAAAGGTCTGTCATTTTGAGAAAAATAGAACGTCGAACAGCGAACTTTGAACGTTCAACGTCGAATTAACTGAAAAGTGGGAGATAAGAGTGTGGCAGTGGGCGATGTGTTTTCGAAGTTCAAAGTTGGATGTTGAGCGTTCGATCTTCACAGGGTGACTACTCGCTTTTGTTGAAGTCCACGTAAGCTTCGCTGAGGTCGGAAGTGAGCAGGCGATAGTGGCCGTCGCCCTGATTTAAATTGAGTGTGATTCTGAAACGTTTCTTCGCAACGATGGCCTTCCACTGTGGCAGGTTGCTGTCCTGTGGTCTGCCGCTGATGAGAGCGGCGACATCGTCGTAGTGAATGTCGAAGCTGGCTTCTTTCAGCCCGACGCGTGCATAGCCAGCGGCATCTGCGAGCCGTCCCCAGTTCGGATCGGAACCGTACCAAGCGGTCTTAACCAGCAGCGAATTGCCCACCGCGCGGGCGACTTTTTCGGCATCCGCGTGGGATTGGCAGCCTTCGACAATCAGCTCCACTAGCTTGGTGACTTTTTCGCCATCGCCGACGATTTTTTCGGCGAGGTCGTCGCAAACTAGGTAGACTGCTTGCTTGAAGGCTTCGAGCAATTCGGTCGATGCCGTGGCGGCGACGCCCGCTACGCCGTTGGCAAACAGTAGCACGGTGTCGTTGGTGCTCATGTCGCCGTCGATCGAAATCCGATTGAAGGTCTTGTCGCTTGCCTCTTTGAGCACGGTTTTGAGCAAATCGCTGTCCGCTTCGAGGTCGGTGGCGACGAACGCGAGCATGGTAGCCATGTTCGGCTCGATCATGCCGGCGCCTTTGGCCATGCCGGACACGGTGATGGTCTTGCCTTGGTAGTCAAAGCGCGCGGTGGCGACTTTACGGCGCGTGTCGGAAGTCAAAATCGCGTCAGCGGCATCGTGGGACGCTTGTGTGTCGGCGCTCAGTAGTTGGGCGGCGGCTTGGATGCCGGCTTTAATTTTATCCATTGGCAGCTGTCGGCCGATGCGGCCAGTGGAGCAAACCAGGAACGGCGCGCTGATGCCGGTCTCTAATTGCGACAGCGTCGACATCGCATTGCCATCGGTCATGCCTTGCGCGCCGGTGCAGGCGTTGGCGTTGCCGCTGTTGACCACACAGCCTGCGATTTTGTTACCGTTTTGGGCAATGATTTGCTGGCACACATGCACCGGAGCCGCACAGACATCGTTCAAGGTGAACACCCCCGCAGCCGAGCAGGGCGCATCCGCGACGAACAGCGCCAGGTCGAGGCGCGGGTCTCCGGTTTCGCGGACATCGCAGCCGACACCCGCGATTGTATAGCCGGGGCAATCTGCAATGCCGCCGGGTGTTTCAATGAGTTGGACGTTCAGTGTGTGGTTCATTTGAGGCAGGCGGCGTAGGGCGCTAGGGTTAGAGCAGTCCGGCCGTTTCTTCGAATCCGAACTTTAGGTTGAGAAGTTGTACCGCTTGGCCGCTGGCGCCTTTGAGCAGGTTGTCGATCGCCGAGGTGATCACGAAATTACCGGTGCGCAGATCGTGGACAGCGGACAGGTCGGCGCGGTTGGTGCCGGT
>DOCS01000240.1:0-8097 GCA_003503355.1 Opitutia bacterium | reverse complement strand
GACATCGGCGCCAGGTGCGGGTTGAATTGTACCACGCAGTCGGTGAATGCGGCTCTGGAAAGCTGCTCTTCGATCTCGGAGAGGTGTCGGTGCTTCGGCATGCCGTAGCCCTTCATGCTCTCATTGCGCTCGCAGTAGATGAAATCCTCCGCGACTTTACGGCCGGCGCCGCTCACGCCGCTGTAGCTGTTGATTAAGATGCCAGATGGCTTGATCAGGCCGGCGCGCAGTAGCGGCACCAGCGGCAGTTGCACGCTGGTCGGGTAGCAACCCGGGCAGGCGATCAGCGAGGCGGCCTTCCACTTGTCGTCCGCCAGTTCGGGGATCACGTAAGGCGCGGCGTTGAGTAAATGCGGTGCGGGGTGCGCATGCCCGTAGTACTCTTTATAGAGTGCAGTCGAGTTGAGGCGAAAGTCGGCGCTCAGGTCGAGCACGGTTTTGCCTGCTTGGAACAGTGGATCCGCATACTCCGAGGCCACACCGTGCGGCAGCGCGAGGAAGAATACATCCAAGTCGTTGCGGGCGGCCAGTTCGGTCGGGTCGGAGTTTGTGAATTCAAGCTCGCCGACGAGGTGTCGCAATGCCGGCATGATGTCCGCGACGCGCTGCCCGGCGAGCGAGCGCGACGTTACGGCAGCCAGCGTGACATTCGGATGGCGTGAAAGTAACCGGACGAGTTCTTCTCCGGAATAGCCGGATGCTCCAATGACTGCTGCATTCATAATCGTGAAAGTAAGGGGGCGTGGGGGGCTGGGTGCGCGTTGGCGGATTTAAATAGCTTGTAGCAGATGAGCCACAACCCGGGAAAAGAAAAAACCCCCCAAAGCACGACGAACGGCCTTGGAGGGTTTGCAAAAAATGCGTCCTTGCCGCTGGGCGGTTTAACGTTTCGAGAACTGGAAGCGCTTACGTGCACCCGGCTGGCCGGACTTCTTGCGCTCACGCGAACGTGGATCGCGTTTCATGTGGCCTTCTTGTTTCAGGGGCACGCGCAGTTCGCTGTCCATTTTCTCCAGCGCACGGGCGATGCCGAGGCGAGTCGCGCCGGCTTGGCCATTGAGACCGCCGCCTTCTGCTTTGACTGTGATGTCAACCTGATCGGCCAACTCAACGGTCGTCAGAGGAGAGAGTGCTGCACGAGTGAAATCTTCAGTCTTGAAGTAGTCAGCGGGCTCTTTGCCGTTGACGATAACTTTACCAGTGCCGCGGGTAAGGCGGACACGTGCGCGCGCTGTTTTACGGCGGCCGATTGTTACAAATGTTTGTTCGCTCATTATAATAAACTAAAGATTAGACGAGTGGCTTAGGCTGTTGCGCTTCGTAAGGATGCGACGGGCCAGTGTGGATTTTAAGCTTCTTGATCATTTGGCGACCAAGGATGTTGCGAGGGAGCATGCCCTTGACCGCGTGTTCGATGATGAACTCAGGCTTCTTGGCGCGCATTTCGGCCATAGAAACGTGGCTTTCGCCGCCCATCCAGCCAGAATAGAACATGTAGCTCTTATCGCTGTTCTTTTTGCCACTGACGCGGATTTTCTCGGCGTTGATGACAACTACGAAATCACCAGTATCTGCATGCGGCGTATAGATGACTTTATGACGGCCACGCAATACGTTGGCAATTTTCACGGAGATGCGACCGAGTGTCTCGTCGGCAGCGTCAACCACGTACCAGCTCTTGGTGTGGTCGGATGATGTAGCTAAAGTGGTTTTCATGATTTTTGGAAAAGCGGCGAATCGTAGGGTGGGAGCGGTTCCTGTCAAATGGAATTTTAGCTCTTTTATGTCCATCGGGCAATTTTGCGAACATAAGGACTAGATGTTTTCTAATGCGCAGTCGATTGCAAAAGCGCGGCAGTGGTTATCTTCGCATGGGCCATATGCTCAACTTTACCTGCTTGCCTGTAGAATTAGACGATGGATCGGAAGTGGACTTTGCCGCGACAGACAGGAATGACTTTTTTACTGATTAGCAAATAGCCAGGCAGTCATTCGTAGAGCTCGAGCTGGCTCGTGCCGTATCGTAGTCGTCAATTATTAGGGACAGGCTCCATGAACTGTTGAAACTGTGGGCGAATTATCGTCACCAATCGTAGCGTACAGCTTATAGTAACTCCAATCCCTTTATTGCAGTCAGCGCTTTGTACGCTTGGTGTTTTTGTGAGAGCGAATCGCGGTGGACATCCGCGGTGCTGTGCACGGTTGCGGCGCTCAGTGAGGAGACTCTGGGGGGCAGACGCGTACGCACCGCACGCAGCGCGTCGTTGCGGTTTATTTGATTGCATAAGCGCCGCTCTGCGTTATTTTACTCAGCTTTTCCAGATTTCACTTCTAAGAAGGAGCACTACTTTGAGAGACGATTACTTACAGGCCGCACAACTCGTTATTACCGATCCGATGATTCTGATCAATGTTGTATCTCGCCGTGCGAAACAACTGAAAAGTGGCTACAAGCCGCTGATTGAGTCATTGGAGCGCCTGTCCGCTGAAGATCTAGCGCTGCGTGAAATCATGGAGCGAAAGATTACTTACCAGTTGGACGAGGAAGTCGAAGCTTAAGGACCTGCTTTACAGGTTCCTTCACTTTGTGTAAGCTATCTATGTTCCCTAGTTAGGCAGGGAAGACTCTACCGTGTGCGCTAAGAAAAAATCAGCGGACGATCGCTTTAAGGAGATCCGCAATGGCAAGGCCAACCACAATTATTTTGTGGGTGACCGTTTTGAGGCCGGTGTGGTCCTTCAGGGTACCGAGGTGAAGGCGGTTCGCGATGGCGATGCGCAGATCAGTGAAGGCTTTTGCCGCGTCGAGAAGGGGCAGGTCTGGATGTACAATTCGCACATCGGCGAGTATAGGTTTGGTAACTTTCAAAATCACCCGCCGCGCCGCAAGCGTAAGTTGCTGATGCATCGCCGTGAAATCCATAAGCTGTTCGGGGCGATGGAGGCGGGTGGAAAATCCCTGATCCCGCTTCGCATGTATTTGAAGCACGGTCTGATTAAGGTCGAGATCGCGCTTTGTACCGGTAAGAAGCTTTTCGATAAGCGTGAGACGCTGAAGAAGAAGATTACTATGCGTGAGGCTGAGCGCGAAATGCGCCGTCACAAGTAATACGAGTAATTATGCCGCAGCCATCTGTCATCGTTCAGGCGCCCGCCAGTACTTCGAATTGCGGCCCCGGTTTTGATACCCTGAGTATCGCCTTGTCGCTGTACAATTTTGTCCGCGTCACCTTGCGTGACGATGCTCAAGTCTGCTGCGTGGGCGAGCTGTCCGACGGCACTCAGGCGATGGTCGAGGCCGCCGCGCGCGCTTTTGTGGCAACCGCTGGGGTGGCTGTGTGCGGGTTTGATTACGAAATTTGGGGAGATGTGCCACAAGCGCGCGGTCTGGGATCCAGTTCCACGGTGCGTGGCGGAATCGTTGCCGGGCTCAATGCATTGAATGGCAATCCGCTCGATCGGGAGGCGCTGATTCGCCTGACCACGCAACTGGATAATGCGCCGGACAATGCCTGTGCGGTGTTTGCCGGCGGTTTTTGCATCGCCCGCACCGAGCCGAGCACGTTCGCTTACCGCGAGCATGTACGCTTTGGCTTGCCCGAGACCCTCGAGTTTGTGGCGGTGTCACCGGCGTATGAAGTGCTGACGGCTGATTCCCGTCGAGTGTTGCCGGATAGTATTCCTTTTAATGATGTGGTGCGCAGTGCCAACAGTCTGGCTTTTTTGGTCGGTGTGTTGGTTTCGGGTGAATTCTCGCGCCTCAAAGATGCGGTCAATGATTATATCCATCAGCCGTATCGTAACCTGTTGAACCCTTTCAGTCAGGAAAGTATCCAGGCAGGCTGCCATGCGGGTGCTTTGACCGGTTGGCTCAGTGGTAGTGGTTCGACTGTGGTTTGCCTGACCGATGCGGCCAATGCGCTCCGCGTGGGCGAAGCCATGCAGCAGGTGTATCAGGGCAATGGTGTCAGTAGTCGGGTGTATCGTCTGACCACGGACAACACCGGATTGACGGTGTCGTAGCCACTGCGCGTCGATTTCGCGCCATGAACGCTCCCGGATCAGGACGTCGAGCGCCTGGCCAATGCTGTCAGTGTGCGGTAGTCGAGTTTGCCGGTGCCGAGTAGGGGCAGTGCGTCCACGACTTGCCAATCTTTGGGGTTCGGTTTCCACAGATTGGGGATGCCGAGTGTGCGCAGGGTTTCGCGCAGCTGGCCTTCGTCTAAACCGCGCGCGGTGTGTAGCACGCAGAGTTTTTCACCTTTGCGCGCATCCTCGATCGCAACCACTGCGAGCGTATCGGGTCCGATTTGGAGGGCTTGCTGCAGGGCCTGTTCCACCGCGCCGTGCGAGATCATTTCGCCGCCCACTTTACTGAAGCGTGAGCGCCGGCCGGTAATGGCAAAGAAGCCATCGCTGTCCATCACGCCGATGTCGCCTGTGTTGTACCAGCCATCGTGTAGTACCGATTCGGTGAGTTCTGGTTTGTTCAGGTAGCCGCGCATCACGTTGGGTCCTTTGGCGTAGATCAGACCTTGTTCGCCGGGGGCGAGTGTGGCGCCGGTGTCGGGGTGGACGATCTTGATCACCATGCCCGGCAGCGCGCGCCCGAGGCGGTCGTCGCGGTTGCCGGTTTCGGTCAGGTTGTCGATCTCGACATTCGGCAAACTGAGCGCGCAGACCGGCGACAGTTCGGTGGCGCCATAGCCTTCGAGGGGCTGCACGCCAAAGCGCTTTTCAAATAGCGCGGCGATGCGCGGTTGGAGCTTTTCGGCGCCGGTAAACACGTAGCGTAATTTTGAAAACTGTTCGGGTTTAATTTTACGCGTATACGCCAACAGAAAACTCGGGGTGGTGAGCAGGATTGAGGCGTTGTAGTCGGCTGCGAGTGTGCCAATGCGTTCGGCCTCCAGCGGGTTGGTGTGGCAGATCGTGCTGATGCCGGAAATTAGCGGAAACCAAAAAGTCACCGTGTAGCCGAAGGAATGGAAGTAGGGCAGGGTGGCGAGCATGACGTCGTCGCGCTTGGGAGGCACTACCGAGCGAAAGGATTCGATGTTCGAGAGTAAATTGTGGTGGCTGAGCATCACGCCTTTGGGTTCGGCGGTCGTTCCGCTGGAGAACAGCACGGTGGCGATGTCGTCTGGCTTTACCTGTTTGCTGCCGGAGAGCAGGCGTGCCGGACGCCAGCGCGCGGTCAGGAATGTGCGGCACTTCTCTCGCCAGCTGATGTGTTCGAGGAGGTCCTCGATGTAGAGCACATTGACGGGCAGGGGCAGTTCGGGCAGGTGTTTGAGGAACGGACGCGAAGTTAGCACGGTCTGGAGCGCGCACTGTTGCAGGGCCGAGCGCACGCTAGCTGTCGGAGCGCTGTAGTTGAGATTGACGCTGATACGTCGATTCAGCGTGGTTGCCAGATTCGCCATCGCCGCGCCGGAGCCGGTGGGCAGTAGGATGCCGATGTGTGATTCGGCATCGGAGGTATGTGCGCGGATGCGTTTTCGCAGGATCATGCTGGCGATGAGTAGCTCGCCAAAGGTGAGTTCGCAGCCGTTGCTGTCGGCGAGTGCGCGCTTGTTCCAGTTGCGGCGCGCGGCTGCGATGAACTCGTAGCCCAGGCTGCTGCGTGTTTCCTTGATTAGATCAAAGGATTCGACCGAGAGTTCGCTCACCGCTTGCTGCACTTCGAAGGTGGTCGAAGTGGGCGGCAGTGGTGTGCCGAAGTGGACGCTCACGGGGTAGCGGAAGTCCTTCAGTGGCCGGATTTGCGGCATGCCGCTGTGGAAACTCGATACGCTGCCCCAGGCACCGCCGATGTACATCGGGATGATCGGATAATCCGTGCCTTTGACGATTCGCTCAAGCCCCGCCTGGAACGGGCGCAGCATGCCGGTGCGACTCAGCGCGCCTTCCGCGAAAATGCACACCAAGTAACCGTCGTCGAGCGCGGTGCGGGCGGTTTTGAGCGACTGCAATAGTTTCTTCGGGTTGTCTTGTTTGTGAATCAGGATCACCTGCGCCAGGTCGACGATCTTGCGGCACAGCCAGCCCGAATTGTCATAATAGTCGCGTGACATCAGCATGCGGATGCGACGTTGCTGGCTGGTGGCGATCAACAACGCGTCCATCAGGCTAACATGGTTGCAGACCAGTAGGGCGGGCTTGGTGGCGGGGAGGTGTTCCAGGCCACGCACGCGAAATCGGTAGCAAACGCGTGTGATCAGCATTAGGATGAACTTGAGTAGAAAGTCCGGCAGCACCCACAAGCTGAACAGTGCCAGGCCAAAGATGCCAGCAGACAGCAGTAAAAATCCCTGTTGAGCGGAGCATCCTAATACGGAGGCATTGAGATAGAGCAGGCCGCTGGCGAGTAGAATGCCGAGCCAGTTGAGGAACGAGTGTGCGGCTTGAATCGAGCCGACCCGATCNNNTTCGGGCTGCGGTATTGGATGAAGGCTTCGAGCGGGACGATGAACAAGCCGGCGGCGACGCCAAGTAGCAGCATGCTAATGGCTGCGAGCGCGATATTGCCTGGTTCAAGCGTGCCGAGCACAAATAGGGACAGGCTCATAAAACCCGCAGCGAGCGGTACGATGCCGAATTCGATCGAGCGGCCGCTGAGCCAGCCAGCGGTGGTCGAGCCGATGCCGATGCCGATCGCAGTGAGCAGAAACAGGCGGGTGGCTTGTTCGTGCTTGAGGCCCAAGTGCTGGAAGCCGTAGTCCAGAATGTTCAGCTGAATAAATGCGGCCGCGAGTGAGAAAAAGGCGAGGGCGCCCACCGCGAGTGTGAGAAAGCTGTCTTTGCGGATGTGACCAAATGTTTGAAGCAGGGTGGCAAAGCCGTTGATGCGCAGTGTGCGCTCTGGGTGCGCGGGGGTGGGATCGATTTGTTTCGATGTGAGCAAACCAAGCGCGGCGATCAGCAAGCAGACGGAGGCAGCGAGGCTAAATTGTCCGTCGACCAGTAGGCTGAGTTCCGGGGCGAGGATTGTGCCGCAGATGATTGCCGAAAAGGTGAAAAGCTGCAGTGCACCATTGGCGCGAGATAGACGCTCCGTGCCGACTTGCTCTGGGATGATGCCATATTTGCAAGGCCCGAAGAACGCGCTCTGTGAGGACATTAGGAACATGGTGACGTAGAGCATCCGACTGCTTTGAAGGTGGAGCGCGGTAATGCCGAAAGTCATGACGGCGACTTCCAGAGCTTTCAGCCAGACGATCATCGATTGCTTGCTGAACCGGTCGGCAAAGTTGCCCGCAATGGGCACAATCAGCAAAAAGGGAAGGGCGAAGGTCAAGCCGACCATTGCCAGGATGGTGGCCGATTGCTCGTGCCCCTGCCATGTAATCAGTGCGTACACCATCAACAGTTTGAATACGTTGTCGTTCATGGCGCCGCCGAACTGAGTCAAATTGTGCCACCAGAAGGTTTTGGGGAGTGTATCTTTTTTCATCGCTTAAAAATTTGTTGAGCCGCAGGTGTGGGTTCACTGTCTTAGGTGACAATATAGTTGTCAATATTATAGTGACAATGATATTGTCGTAGTTGCTGTGGCATGATTCTGTACGGGTATGTTAGGCGCACCGAATTTGGAAGATATGCACGTGATGGCGAACTCGGTTCGTCGCGTGTACAACCGTTTGAAGCACAGCACTGACTTGCTGCACAAGGATACCGGAGTGAGTGCGCCCAAGCGTACCTTGTTGATGGATTTAAACCGCTACGGGCCGCAGGCAGTGCCCGCTTTGGCGTCTGCACGTTTCATCAGTCGCCAGATCATACAGACGCAGGTCAACGATCTTGCGGAAATGGGGTATGTGGTGGCCAAACCGAATCCTGGGCACAAGCGCTCCTCGCTGATGAGTTTGACCGCTTCAGGGCAGACGTTCGTCGAGCACATGATCGCCCGCGAAAATGTGTTCCTTCAGGAGATCGGGTGGTTGCCGGATGCGGGCGAGCTGGCCACATGTGTGAAGGTACTGGACGCGATCAACACCCACTTGGCGGCTTCGGAGGCGGATAGTGGACGCTGAGGCGAAAACCCGCGCCGAGTGTGCCGAGGTGGTATGCCAATCCTTGTTCGTAGTTTTCTCG
>DOCS01000020.1:942-7763 GCA_003503355.1 Opitutia bacterium | reverse complement strand
ACGACTACGAGATTCCGCTCATCATGGGGCTCGACATCCAAGGCAAGCCGATCATCACCGATTTGGCCAAGGCGCCGCACCTGTTGATCGCCGGCGCCACCGGCAGCGGTAAATCCGTCTGCATGAGCACGCTCATACTCAGCCTGCTGTATAACTTTAAGCCCGATGAGCTGGAGCTGGTTCTGATCGACCCCAAACGTGTCGAATTCGGCCTATTTCGCACAGTCCCGCACCTGATTCACTCGGTGGTGGCTGACGCCAAGCCGGCAGTGCAAGTCCTCAAGTGGGTGGTCAATGAGATGGAACGCCGCTACCAGGTGCTGGCCGACAAGCAGGTGCGCAACATTGCCGGCTACAATGCCAAGGCCGAAACGGACGATTTCGATAAGATGCCATTCACCGTCGTGATCATCGACGAGCTCGCCGACCTGATGATGACCTCCAAGGGCGAGGCCGAAGGCGCCCTCGCGCGCATTGCACAACTCTCGCGTGCAGTCGGTATCCACACGATTGTCGCCACGCAGCGCCCGAGCGTGAACGTCATTACCGGCATCATTAAGGCCAACTTTCCGACCCGCATCGCATTTCAAGTGTCCTCTAACGTCGACTCCCGCACGATCCTGGATTGCAAGGGCGCCGAGAGCTTACTCGGCAAGGGCGACTTTCTGTTCAACCCGCCGGGCATTGCGCGCCTGATTCGCATTCAAAGCCCAATGGTGCAGGACCACGAAATCATCAGCGTAGTCGAGCACATCTCGGGCCAGCGCCTGCCGGAATTCCGCGTCGACCTCAGCTCGATCCCCGCCTCCGGAGAAGACCAGTCCGGCAGCCAGCTCGGCATTGAGGGCATCGAGGGCGACGACGATGAAGCGCTGCTCAAGAAGGCGATGCTGACCGTGGCCGAATCTCAAAAAGCAAGCACCAGCTTCCTGCAACGGCGCCTGCGCATCGGCTACAACCGCGCCGCTCTGCTGATTGAGGAACTGGAAGACCGCATGCACATCGGCCCGCAAAACGGCTCCACCCCGCGCGAAGTATTCCTAACACCGGAGGAAGTGGAATGGTGCAAATAAACACCAGTGACGACCTCGTCGCGCAAATCGACGCGCTCGGCGTCGCGGACACCGTCAAGGCGCACCGCAAGCCGCCGCTGCCGACTCGTATCCTGCGCGACCTCTACGAGCTCTACCACGATCAAGATACGTATCTCGAGTTTCTAACGAACTACCCGCTGATCCCTTCCGACTTGGCGGATCTGATTGCCTCTGAGCTCGATCCGAGCAAGACCGCGATCGCCACCGGCCTGGCAGGCAATCCACGCTGCCCGCAGCAAGCCCTCAACCGGCTGGTCAATCACCAGGAAGTCACGGTACGCCACGCACTGGCGAACAACCCGAACCTGACCCCCAAAGAATTCCAGATCATGGTGGTGGACGACAATCCATTTGTGCGTGCCGCCATTGCCCAAAACACGTCCCTGCCCGTGCACCTACAATTCCTGCTGGCCGACGACGCCTCGTCCGCCGTCCGGATCGCACTCGCTGGCCGCAAAACCCTCGACCTCGACATTGCAGTCCATCTCGCCCAAAGCGATGACACCGCGGTGCGCGCAGCCGTGATCATACACTGCGGCCTGGATGACGAACTCCTGCAGCTCTGGGCCGACGGCGACAACCTGCGCCAGCAACTATTGCTGCTGCGCCACAAGTCTGCACTTCCGAACAACACCCAAACCGCGCTCCATTTTTCCCCGCACTCCTTCGTGTGCCGCAGCGCGCTCGCCGAGCAAGCGCTCAGCGGCCCGGAAATGCTATTTTTCGCCGAGTCCGACGACACCCGCGACCGCATCTTTCTGGCCGAGCAATCCGACCTGCCTGCCAGCATCCAACGCATCTTGGCGCAAGACGCCTCGCCCAAAGTGAGACGCCGCCTAGCCGCCAACGGCTCGCTACACGAATCCATCGCCCTACACATCGCCGCATCCAGCGATCTGGGATCCTGCCGCGCGCTGGCCAAGAACCCATCGATCAGCGACGAGGTCATCGCCTATCTGTGTGGCCACCCTGAAGATGAAATCGCATTGCTGATCGCTTACCGCGACGACCTCAACGACACGCATCGCGACCTACTCATCAACCAGCGCGACAGTCTTACCGTGGCCGAACATTGTGCGTATTTGGAAGTCGACTACACTGCCATCAGCGAACCAGTCGTCGAACAACTCGCGCAAAGCGACGCACCGACCCTGCGCACCTTTAGTGCCTACTCACCGCACGTGAGCGGCCGCGTGCGCACCCGACTGGTTACAGACCCGAGCGAACAGGTTCGCCTGGCGGTCGCCTCTAACCCCACACTCGACGACACACAACTCAAGCAACTCTGCGCAGACTCCAACCGCGAGGTGGTGTTTGCCGCGGAGGACACTTATACTGCTCGCTTGCGCGAACGCAGCCCCACCAAAGACACGGATACATCTGAATGCGCCACAGAAACAGCGCACAAGGGCAGCAAGCGCAAACCCGCCCTGTTTAACAAAATCGTCAACTTTTTCGGAGAATAAATCTCCCCGTTCATTTCAACTCATCAGCATTCACTATGGCTAAAAAACCACAGAAACTGGAGCCCCTCACCTTGCAGGAAATCATCCTGCGCGGTGACGCGGCCATCATCCGTCAAGCACTCGACGCACGCATTCAAATCGACACACTGCTCGAAGAACGCGAAGCTGCCTACCGTCGCATCGCCGAACTCGAAACACAGGTAAGCGAAATCGTCGGCGAAGACGGCGTGTTCCCATTCCCGGCGCCACCGCTTGAGGTCGCCAGCTACGTGCAAAAGCTAGCAGCCAAGAAGCACGTCGCCCCAAAGCCTGCCGCGGTTGAAACCCCAGCCGCCACGCCAGAAGCGCCCACCGCACACACTGACGAGGCCACGAAAGAAGAAGCACAGCCGACAGCCGAAACAACGTCGGCAACCGATGCCGATGCGGACGAAAGCGACGAAGACTAAGTGACTGCCGTCGATCGCCGAGCTTGTGCCGCCATGACGCGCGCGCACGATCCCTCAGGCGACAAAGACTGAAAGTCCAAACACATGTCTGCATCCACTGAAGAGCTGATTGCGATCAACAGCCTCCTGATAGAACGGGAAGCTGAATTTGCGCGTGTGCACTCAATGGAAGCGCAGATATCGGCACTGCTCGGCGCAGAATACCCCTTCGCGCCCCCCGAGGTGACTATTCCCTCCACCATCAAAAAGAAGGCCAGCAAAGCGAAGCACGCCCCCAAGAAGGCAGCCATCAAGCTCCGCCGCCTCGCGCTCGGCGAAGTGGCTTACCGCATCACCTGGATCGACAAAGGCCAGACCGTGACAAACGAAGTCACTGACCTCAAGGCCGTCACCCCGCTGATCCACGACGGCCTGCCTGGCATGCAACTTCTAACAGTCGAGACCTTGAACTTCGACTCGACGCCGGTAGAGAGCCTCTACCAAGCGGACTAACACAACAAGCTCGCCTGAGCGAAGGCGCTTGTGACGCATTGTGGGAATCACCACAGCGCCCCGCCCCAGTGACCAGACCAGCAGAGTCGGCCCGCTTGACTACGAAAAATCGAATTTCACTTCGCCGCCGATTACTTTCAGTTTCGCCTCGAAGTCTTTACCGGCTTTGGATTTGAAACCACTCAGCGTTGCCGTTGTGCCGCTGAGCAGCAACTGCTGCGCAGCTTCGAGCGGGATCTCGCGCTGCGCCATGGTTTTCCAGATCACGAACTTGCAACCATTGCGCCAATTCGAGCAGCCGTAGGCTTTATTACCGACAACGATATCGCCGCCGCAGGTCGGGCACGCACCGAGCGCTTCTTGGCCGTCTTCCTTCTTCGCCACATCGGCCTCGGCGTAACCGAGGTGCCCGGCCTTATCGAGATGGAAGGTGGCAAACAATTTCCGGCCTTCAACCTCGATCGGGTGTGGTGTCAGGCTGCGTTTATGCGCAAAGATCTCACGCGCCAATTCCGGCTCGATTGACAAGCCCCACTGCACCACCGGCAACACAAACTTACAGCCCTGCTTCCAGTCGGAGCACCCGTAAGCGGTCTTGCCGCGAATCACCGGCGCATTGCAAACCGGGCACGGCCCGAGGTTGGCAGAATTAATCGTCTTGCTAGAGGTGCACTGCAAAATCTCACGCGTGTAGTCGCCGACTTCCGACATGAATTGCGCGGGATCGTATTCGCCACGCTCTACCTGCTTGAGGCGAAATTCCCAGTCGCCAGTCAATTCGGGCGATTTCAAGCGCTCGTCTTGAATCAGCGAGATCAAGCCTCGCCCCGACTCGGTGCTGATCAAGTTCTTCTTTTTCCGCTCAACATACTTGCGTTGGATCAACACCTCGATGATCGAAGCGCGGGTGGCCGGCGTACCAACGCCCTTGTCCTTGAGCGCCTCCTTGAGCGCTTCATCGTTCACGATCTTACCAGCGGTCTCCATCAGCGACAGCAGCGTCGCTTCATTGAAGCGCTTCGGCGCGGACGTTTTAAACTGCGGCAGCGACGGCTCGTGCGGGTTGCTTTCGCCTTGCTGAAAGTCGGGCAGCTCCTGCACCTCTTCTTTGCCCTTCCCCTTAGCCCCAGCCTTCGCGGAATCGGACGACTCCGACGGCCCCTTGCCATACAGCGCCTGCCAACCAGCATCGACCAGCACCTTGCCGCGTGCGCGAAAGGGCTCCTCCGCGGCGACAGCATCCACCACCGTGACAGCTTTGATGCAGGGTGGAAAGAAGACCGCGATCAACCGCGTCAACACCGCCCCATACAACTTACGCGCATCCCCGCTCAAATGATCACCGAGCACCTCGGTCGGCAAAATCGCATGGTGATCCGAAACCTTTTTGTCATCCACGATACGCTTGGTAAATTTCAACGCGCCCAAGTCCAGCTGCCCGATGGCGTCGGGCTTGAGACGACGCAACGCCTCTAGCAGCGGCGGAATAGTCGGCTGAATATCGCTGCTGATATAGCGGCTGTCGGTTCGCGGGTAAGTGAGGTGCTTACTTTCGTACAGGCCCTGAGCGAGCTTCAGTGTTTGATCCGCAGTAAAGCCGTAGCGCCGATTCATATCCTGCTGCAGCGAGGTGAGATCGTAGAGCTGCGGCGGATTGGCATTCTCGTTCTTCTTGGTGACCGACCGTACCACAAGTTCCTGACCAGTGACTTTATCCAAAATAGCCTGTCCCTCGACCTGATCTTCAAACTTGCCGCCAGTATGCTTAAACACCGCCTCCCGGCAGGTGGTGTGCAGCTCCCAAAAGTCCTTCGGTTTGAAATATTCGATCTCGATGTCGCGGTTCACGATCATCGCGAGAATCGGGGTCTGCACCCGGCCAAGGCTGAGCAACAAATTGCGCTTACCATATTCCACAGTGAAAAAACGCGTGGCATTGAGCCCCACCACCCAATCCGCTTCGCTGCGGCACTTTGCCGCATGGTAGAGTCCGTCGAACTCCGCACTCGGTGCAAGCGCGTCAAATCCCTTGGCAATCGCTGCGTTGGTGAGCGAACTAATCCACAAGCGGCGGCACGGCTTGGCTTCGCACTCGGTCCAGGTTAAAATATAACGAAAGATCAGCTCCCCCTCGCGGCCGGCGTCCGTTGCGCAGATAATTTCATCAGCGCCCTCAAATAAGCCCTTGATGATCAAAAGTTGCTGATGCGCCGAGCCGTCCTGGCGTGAGCGCAACTTAAAGTCATCCGGTATGATCGGCAGGCGACTGAGCCGCCACGGCTTCCATTCGGGCGTGTAATCTTCCGGCTCTTGTAGCTCAACCATGTGCCCAAAGGCCCAGGTCACCGTCCATTCATCGTTCTTATAAAACCCCTTCCCCTGAGTCGTTGCCTTGAGGTACTTGGCGATATCGCGTGCGACGGAGGGCTTTTCGGCTAAGACAACTTTCATAGGTAAGGTGGGCGCGACAGTTTTATGACTGCCCCACGCAGCGCCAGTCTAAAGCACCAAAAATATCGCTTCCATCAAAGTTCGACGATTAGATCATACTCACCATGCATGTAGAAAAACTCAAATACACCATCTGGGCGGCCGACGCAGACCGCGCGACCGCATTCTATCAAACCTGCTTCGGAGCGACGATCGCTCGGCAAAATCCGCATATCACCGAGCTAGAGGTAGCGGGCGGACTCATCGCCATCCACGGTGGCGGTGAAGGCAAGCGCACATGGACTGGGCTCACCTTTCAAATTGCCGACGTGGTCACCGGCGCCGCTGAAGTCATCGCCGCAGGCGGCAAATGTGAGCGCGCCCCACAACCGGAAAATGGCGAGCCGCCACACCTCGCAATGTGCGAGGATAGTGACGGCAATCAAATCATGCTAAGCCGCGCGCGAAGTTAGCGACTGCGACGCGGCGTGCTCCCGACAAAAAAACGCCACAGCGCAGGCAAACTGCCCACCCCAACAAAGCATTGCTCCGTGGGCGAAAAGGAGCGGCTCGATCGAATCCAACCGATCACGCAGGTCAGATTTGAAGTCGCCCCAGACCAACTCTTATCGGAGTTTATACTGCTTGGCTAACTTTGCTGCACGGCGCTTCAAAGCCGCATCGGCGGTTCCCTTTTTGGAGTAACGCTCCAACGCGGCCAAGGTCGCCAGCGACGGCGGCAGATTTAAGATATAGCTCTCTTCGCAATAATCCGCAAGCCAGCCCAGCGCCTGCTTTTGCTGCGCCAACGATGCATCGGCAGCCAGCAACTTCTTAGTGTGTTCGTTTTCTTCAGCGTTCATATTTCATACAGGCACTCGAGCCGTGCG
>DOCS01000020.1:528-890 GCA_003503355.1 Opitutia bacterium | reverse complement strand
CACACCTTGCAATACGCGGCGTCATGATCGTGATCTTTCCAGCCACAGGACGAACAAGGCAGTTCTTTTAGCTCACCGGCGTCATCATCGGGGCTCGGGTTCGTCATCTCGGCGGTCACAATCGCAGTCGGCACGGCGATGATGCCATAGCCGGTAATCATAATAATCGAGGCAAAGAACTGCCCCATCGGCGTCTGCGGCGAGATGTCGCCATAGCCGACAGTGGTCAGCGTGACGATCGCCCAATACACACTCTTCGGAATACTGCTAAAACCATGCTCCGCTCCCTCGATCAAATACATCAGCGAGCCCAAGATCAAAACCAACACCACCACGGCAAAAATAAACACCGCGATCTTGCG
>DOCS01000020.1:0-438 GCA_003503355.1 Opitutia bacterium | reverse complement strand
CAGCAAGGCCAAGTAATGCGCACCGGGAATTAATAAATCCAAATAAGTAGGCAGGATCGACAACAGATCGACCACACCGAAAAAACTGCGCGCATAGCGTAGTGGCTTGAGCGACACGTACAGCCGCAAGACATACTCGAGCGTAAAGAGCAGCGTAATCACCCACTCGACCACATACAGCGCGCGACGCAATTCGGAGCCTAAGGTCGGGATGCTCTCCAGCATCACCGTCAGCACGCTCAACGAAATGGCAACAATTAGTAAGACATCGAAGCTCTTCTCATCCCAGCGACTCGACTGGAAAATGATCCGCCGCCACTCTGCACGAAATCGACTGACCATGAGAAACTACTGCTCGTCTTGTTTCACAAAATACACCTGAGCGGGTTCGGAATCCGGTCGCGCATAGGTGCCGACCAGCACGCGCCGCTCGGGCAT
>DOCS01000051.1 GCA_003503355.1 Opitutia bacterium | reverse complement strand
GTGGTTATTCCTGAGGCAACGAAAGCACGTCACTCATGACTTGGCCCTGCATCACATTCACTGCAGCCCTCAACACCGTATCGCTCGCCACCCCACGCCGGCCGATCTTGGCAATTCGCTGCACATAGGGCGCGCTGGCGGCAACCAGTTCCTGCGACGCGGTGCGCGCCACCGCCGAAGGTAGGTTCGTAACGCAACAGTGCACCACGCCCTCTTTAATAAAAGCGGGCGCAGCGAAGTTCGTGGGGCGACTGGTTTCGATACAGCCGCCCTGATCAATCGCGATGTCGACGATCACCGACCCGGCTTCCATTTGGCGAACATGCGCACGCCGCACCAGCGTCGGCGCTCTGGCGTCCGGCACCAGCACCGCACCCACCAGTAAATCGGCCTGAGCCACCGCTTCGGCAATCGCAGCGCCTGTGGCCAGGCGCACATCGAGAGCCCCATCAAATTCTTCCATCAGCTGCTCAAGGATCGCCGGCTTAATATCCAAGGCCGTAACCCGCGCCCCCAGTCGAACCGCAGCAGCCACCGCAGCACGACCAGCAACACCACAGCCGAGCACCACAACATGCCCCACATCGACACCTGTCGCCGCCCCCAGTAAGACTCCTTTGCCACCGTTCGGCTGCAGCAAATGATACGCCCCCAACTGCACCGCCAGCCTGCCTGCGATCCGCGACATGGGCGCCAGTAAGGGCAAGTCACCATCACTGCCGTGTATACTCTCGTACGCGATCGCCATACACCCTACCCCGACCAGCCCTCTCA
This sequence comes from Opitutia bacterium, assembly GCA_003503355.1. Taxonomy (GTDB): domain Bacteria; phylum Verrucomicrobiota; class Verrucomicrobiia; order Opitutales; family Coraliomargaritaceae; genus Lentimonas. The sequence goes on along the minus strand of DOCS01000051.1, from coordinate 3,128 downwards.
ACAAATCAGGATGCGCAGCAAGGTGCAGAAAACCAAATACAATGTGATCCGCGCGCAACAGCGCGACTTCCTCAGGCTGCGGCTCCTTGACTTTGACAATCAATTCAGCCGCTCCATATAGCGCGCCCACATCCCCCACAATCACCGCCCCCGATGCTTCAAAGTCCGCATCCGCCACGCCGGACGTCTCGCCGGCATGCGTCTCCACCAAAACCTCGTGCCCCTGCGCCACCAATGCGCGCACCGCGCTCGGCAACAAGCCGACACGAAATTCCCCCGACAAACATTCTTTTGGCACACCGATTCGCATAAAATCCTGATTTATATGTATATAGCGTAACGCTCAAGCACCCGTCCTGCAAGCGCCAAGCACAGTGTACGCACAGCTCCAAAGCCGTACCGGCCATCCACACGAGGTAACACTTGTCATGGTTCGCTGATTGCGATTGTTTCACCGACTTAGAATGAAAGTTGAACGAGCAGAAATCATCACACGCAGCCTGACCGGGCGCTGCCCAAACTGCGGTCACTTCGGGATCTTCAAGCATTGGTTTCGGCTTAACAAACACTGCACACACTGCGCAATGCCGCTGGAAAAAGAAGACTCGGGCTTTTATTTCGGCACCACGTCGATCGGCTATGTGCTAGCGATTATTGTGGTTATCATCCCGATTTGCATTCTGGTGGTACAAGACGTCCTGGAGATGTGGACCGGCGTCATCATCGGCATCGTCGGATCGGTTTTGCTGACCAGCCTGCTCTACCCGCTGATGCTCAGTTGGGTGATCATGAGTTACTACACCATGTTCCCGCATGAACTACCGCTGAACGCAGGCCAAGCGCCCGACGCTACCAACTCGAAAGACTAGCGCCGATGCCAGCAGCCGTCCCACGCACCCTGCCGCTGCACGACTGGCAGCCACGCGCCCACGCACAGCGAGAACGCGCCGCGCGCTGGACACAGCCCTACCGCGATCGGCGTGCCAGAGGGACGATGCACCCGATCTACGACTTCCTGTTTCTGTATTACCGCTTCGCTCCCACTCAGCTAGAGCACTGGCATCCGGGGCTGGGCATCACACTCGAAGCGCCCGCAGACTTGGAGGGTCTGAGTGAAAAATTTTATACCCGCACCGCGGACGGCCTCGCACTGGACCCCTCGAAACTCGACGTCAAAGCCCGCAAACGATTGCAGTGGCAGTTGGCGCTCTGTCGCGCCGTCCAACAGCGACCACCGCAATTCAAGTGCTTCGGCATGCACGAGTGGGCGATGGTCTACCGCGGTGGCCCCGACGGCCGCGCACGCCACGAAGGCAAGCTGCCGATGCGCCTGCCACAGGGTGAAATCGACGCAATCATCGAAAGCCGCGCGATTTGCTGCAGTCACTTCGACGCCTTCCGTTTCTTTACCGATTCCGCCCGACCATTCAATCGCCTGCAACCAACGCAAGACACCCGCATGGCCAACGAGCAACCCGGCTGCCTGCACACCAATATGGACCTGTACAAATGGGCGTCGAAGAGTATGCCCTGGATCGGATCCGAACTGCTATGGGACTGCTTTGAATTTGCACTCCAATGCCGCGAACTCGACATGCGCGCCAGCCCCTACGACTGCCGCTCGCTGGGTTACGACGCTATCCTGATTGAAACCGAAACAGGCCGGGCGCACTACGAGCGCGAACAACGTGCCTTGACCGAAGCGGCCAAACCACTGCGCGCACGCTTGATCGACTCATTAGAGACCTTATTGACTGTCAGCGCGTAGGCCCACAGCGACCGCGGTGTGGCGAAGCACAAAAAACAGCCCGCGCGCCTTGTTTTGCTTTCCCTGCAAAGTACTGTCTGTAGGTTGCTCGTTTTGATTGCCCACTCCCGCAGCGGAGCCCTTGTTCACCAGCCATGCAGAACCCATTCATTGATCAAATCGCCGAAGAACTGAGCCTCAACGCTCAGCAAGTCACCGCCACCGCAACGCTCATCGCCGATGGCGGTACGGTACCATTCATCGCGCGCTACCGCAAAGAGCAAACCGGCGAGCTCGACGAAGTACAGATCACCAACATTCGCGACCGCCTACAGCAGCTGGCGGACTTGGCCGCCCGCCGTGTATCGATCAAAACATCCCTCAACGAGCGCAACCTGCTAACTGACGCGCTCGATGCGAAACTCGACGCTGCCGCAACACTCGCCAAGCTCGAAGACATTTACCTGCCGTTCCGCCCCAAGCGCCGCACCAAAGCAATGATCGCCCGCGAGCGTGGCCTCGAACCGCTGGCGACGCATCTATTTGAAAATCAGGACGCGAACGACACCGCCGAACAAGCGCTCAGCTACGTCGATGCCGACAAAGAAGTGGCCGACGCCGACGCCGCGCTTGAAGGGGCGCGCTATATTATCGCCGAGTGGATCAGCGACGACGCCGACGCGCGCGACTCGCTGCGCAAGCTTTTTTGGGAGCACGGCACACTGGTTTCGGAAGGCTTTCCCGGCAAAGAAACCGAAGGTGCGAAATTTCGCGACTACTTCGAATGGAAAGAGCCGATCAAAAGCGCGCCCTCACACCGCGTGCTCGCCATCCGCCGCGGCGAGAAGGAAGGCTTTTTGTTTCACCGCATCACCCCCGAAACCGAACCCGCCATCGCCATCCTTGAAAAACAATTCCTAGACGGCCGTGGCTCCGCCGCAGCTGAAGTGCAGAAAGCAATCGCCGATAGCTACAAGCGCCTGCTTGCGCCGTCGATGGAAACCGAAGTGCGCCTGCGCGCCAAAAAGCAAGCCGACGTGGCCGCTATTAAAGTGTTTGCCGACAATGCCCGTGAGCTGCTGCTCGCCTCCCCACTCGGCCAAAAACGCATGATGGCCGTTGACCCTGGCTTCCGCACCGGCTGCAAGACCGTGATCCTCGATGCGCAGGGCAAACTGCTCTTCAACCAAGTACTTTTCTGCACCGGCGGCGCAGGCCAAATCGACCGCGCCAAAGTCGATGCCACAGCACTGATCGAGCGCTATGCGATCGAAGCGATTGCGATCGGAAACGGCACCGCCGGGCGTGAGACCGAAGCCTTCTTCCGTGGACTCGGCTTGGCAAAAAACATCGTCATCGTCAGCGTCAACGAATCCGGCGC
>DOCS01000105.1:2033-3507 GCA_003503355.1 Opitutia bacterium | reverse complement strand
CAACCGCAATCCGAGAACGACGAGCAGCAAGCGTCCGACGAGCAATCGGAAGACAGCGAACAAAACGATCAACAAGGTCAGGAGTCCGGCGAGCAGCAGGATTCAGAACAAGCCGAAGAACAGAACTCCGAAAACCAAGAATCCGAATCCGACCAAGGCCAGGACGGGACCGAATCATCCGACCAACCAGAATCGCAAAGTGACGGTTCAGAATCGGAGGACCCCAGCGAGCAAAACGGCGCTGAATCCACCGCCGATCCAGCCGAAGACATGGAGCAGCAAGCCCAAGAACAAGCCGCCGGCGAAGACCAAGCATCCGAGAATGAACCCAGCCCAGAGGAAGGCCAATCAATGCAACCAACCGAAAGCAGTGATGGAGAAAACGGCGACGCTGCAGAGGATCAGGCGGGCACCATGACCGTCGAGGGCATGAGCGTATCCGAGGCCCAAGACCTACTCGACAGCCTGCGCGGCTCAGAACGCCTTTTGCCCTTTTCTGAATCAACCGAAGCAACCAGCCCCTCCAACCACAAGGGAGAAATCCGCGACTGGTAACGACCTTTTATTCTCATGCTCCTACGACACGCATACCTCATACTGTCCCTCTTTGTCGCAGCTTCACTCTGCGCCGAAATCAACGTCAGCACACGCTTCGAACCGCCACGCATCGCAGTTGGCCAGGCCGCGAAATACATTGTCGAAATCGTCGAATCCGATGGCAACTCAATGCCCGCGACTGAACGAATCACCTCACTTCCCATTCCTCAAAGCGGCGGTCTCACGCTCCGTAACGGCAGCATCTCAAACAGCCAGCAAACGCGCATCACCAATGGGAAACGCGAATACTCAAGCACGCTGAAATTGATTATCGACGCGGTTGTCTCCAAAACAGGGAGTTACCGCATTCCCACTTACGGCTTCGAGTATAAAGGCGAACGACTGCAAGCACCCACGACCACGCTCACGGTGGTGGGGAAAGCCGCGGACGCCGCGCCGAGCGTGAACGAGCTTATTTTCCTCAAAGCAGATGCACCCACAAAACTCTATGTCGGACAAACCACACCGATCACGCTAAAACTCTACATTTCTGATGACGTGCGCCTCCGCAGCCTCAATGCCTTTGACCGCAACGCTGACGGCTTCACAGCCAGCAGCCTACCGGATGAGTCGAGCGAAAGCACCGAAAACGTAAACGGCCGTCGCTACCGTGTGTTGAGCTGGCAGATGAAAATCACGCCCATCAGCGCCGGGCCGCAGGATCTCAATTTCCAATTCACCCTCACCGCGCAAATGCCCGAGCGGCGCAACTCCCGTGACTCCACTGCGCGATCGCCTTTGGGCAATAGCCTATTTGACGACTTTTTCGGCCGCTCGGAACGCTTCAACGTCTACACCGAGCCCACTCAGATCGAAGTACGCCCCCTCCCCGTTGAAGGCAGACCGCAAAGCTTCTCGGGAGCGATCGGCGACTTCA
>DOCS01000105.1:0-1960 GCA_003503355.1 Opitutia bacterium | reverse complement strand
ATGGCCACCACGAATGGCTGGCGCAATTACAGCCCCGAAGCTTTTTTAGAATCCGACGATGCACTCGCGCTCAAAGGTGTAAAGCGCTTCGACTACGTGTTTATACCTGAAAAAACAGGTACGCTAGCACTCCCCGAGGTCAGCTTCGCCTTCTTCGATCCGAAGGCCGAAAAATATGTCGAGCTCACCAGCCCCGCGCTCACGATCGATGTGGCGCCCTCGAGCCGTCCATCCATCGCAGCTCAACCAGCAGCCGTGCCAACAACTGACAGCGCAGCGCCCGCGGTGAGTTTAGCAACAACGCTGAGCCCCGAAGAACGCCTGCTCACGCTGGACTATCGCCCCTCAAACGGCCGAAGTATTGAACCGGATGGCTTATTTAGTTCATGGTTCTACGGTCTCAATGCAGCCGCCTTCGCCGCCCTACTCACCGCGGTGATGTGGACCAGCTGGCGCAAGCAGCTTCTCACAGACGCGGACGCGCGCCTAGTTCATCAGGCCAAACGCGAACTCAAGGCAGTGTTACAAGCATCCAGAAGCAGCGATGCCGACACCTTCTATCGCAGCGCTCAACAAGCGATTCGCCTCGCCGCGACCAAGCGTCTCAAGCGCAACCATCGCTCCGCAAACCTCTCGGAACTGGAACAACAGTTTAAACAGATCGGACTGCCTGAAGAAGTCATTCAAAACACACGTATGCTTTTTCAAGCCGCGGATAGTCATCGATTTTCAGGGGCGAGTGCTTCCGCAGACCTAAGCAGCGCCCGCACCCAACTCAACGCGATTTTAAAAGCACTATGAGTTCTTATCTCTCCATAAAAAAATCGAGCGCCCTGACGGCATCGCGCCAGCGTTCCCGGTTCTACTTGAGTGTCACGCCACACTGGGCTCAGCGTTTAACTGTAGTGATCAGCCTAGTGCTGATTGCCACGATGCCCACCATGCATGCCGACACCTTTCAGTCTGGCATCGAAGCCTACCAGAATGCCGAATACGAAACTGCGAATGCGCAGTTTACCGCGGCCCTGGAATCGAATGAAACCGCGGCAGCACGCCACAACCTCGCACTCAGCCATTTTCAACTCGGCGCACCAGCCGAAGCGGTCTGGCAGCTCGAACGCGCACAGCTCCTCGCCCCCTTCAACGCCGACTATCGCTACAAATTAGCCGCACTACGCCAACAGCTTGGACTCTTGCCCGGCGCACCTAAATGGTATGCGCTAGCAGCCGAAGCGCTTCCCACCAAGGCATGGCTCATGGTTGCCTGCACTGGCTTCTGGGTTCTGCTCGCCGCCTGCATCCTGCCGCGTCGAAGTGGACTGACGGTAGGAATCGTAATCAAATCCATACGCGTCCTTTGCATCATTGCACTGATTCTGTCCCTCCCCTCTATTTGGCTCAATCAATGCCGTTTACAGGCCGGAACAGTCATCGCCAACGAAAGCGCCAGCCTGCATGCAGCGCCAGCCGCAGCTGCGCCGCAAAGTGGATCTGCCCAACCAGGCGAACGCGGCCGAATCCTCGACCAACACAACGAATTCTACGAAATTCAAACCGAAGGCCAAGCCACCGGCTGGATTTCGAAAAATGTATTTCGCACACTCACCGACTAAGCAAAGACCCGCCTTCGTAGTCCTCGAATAATCGAAAGATCGCCCCATCCGGCACCGTGCACGGCATTCACCTTCGGCGGATACTTGCGGCCGTGTGTCAGTTGCAAGGTTTGCGTAAATCCACGCACAAACTCAGCCGAGCCCAGAATCGCACCATCCGTAAAGTAGCGCACCCGGCAACGCAGCAACACCGCTTTGGGCAACTGCCCCTGCTGCGTTTCCAAAACCTTGAGTGCTTCTTGCCGGTCGATCACATGCCCCCGATGCGTCCAGGGACTGGCTCCTTTGCCAAAAATCAGCATGCGGTGGGCCTTGAGCGCAGAGCTCATAGCCAAAGGGCGTGTTGT